>DATCJN010000025.1:0-43681 GCA_036562755.1 Clostridia bacterium
TATAAACTTTATGGCGGATATTTATAGAGTTGATTTAAACGAAAGAAAAGAACGCGCTGAAAAATATCTTGAACTGTTTAATCTCACAAAACACGTTGACTCTCAAATATCTTCGTATTCGCACGGTATGAAGCAAAAAATATGCGTAATCGGCGCGTTAATTCATAATCCGCCTTTGTGGGTATTGGACGAGCCGTTAACAGGTTTGGATCCTCAATCATCTTATGAGCTAAAAAACTTAATGCGCGAACATACCAATCAGGGTAATACTGTATTCTTTTCGACTCACGTCTTGGAAGTTGCAGAGAAACTATGCGACCGCATAGGAATTATTAACAAAGGCAAATTAGTCTTAGAAGGCACTATGGACGAAATAAAATCTTTGGGCGGCAAAGACGAATCTCTTGAACAAATATTCCTTAAAATTACTAATCAACAAGATGCTCAGGATCAAGAGGATGAGGGGTTATGAAAGACATCTTTTTATTAATAAAAATTATGCTGATAAACGGGCTCCGTCCCGATAAGAAAAAAAAGGACGGCAGCATCATTGCCATATATATAGCTCTTGGTATTTCATACCTAAGTATATTGGCAATGGGAATAACGACTATCGCGACAGTAACGCCTATAGTCGCTCAAAATAATCTTTTGGCCGAATTTGTTACAATGATTTACCTTGCAGGCACGTCGTTGGTAGTTATTTTTGGAATAATATCGCTGTTGACATATGTCTATTTTAATAAAGATGCCGAATTTATGGCGTCTTTGCCTGTCAAACCGGGAAAAGTATTTTTAGCGAAATTAACCATTGTTTATTTATATGAATTCGTAATTTTTGCCGCTGCGGTTATTCCTATGTTAATAACGGTGGGAATTGTGGCGTCTCAAGGCGTAGTATTTTATTTATCTTCGCTATTAGGCGTTCTTATAGTGCCCGCCTTACCTTTGGCTATATCAAGTGTAATAGCAATTCCTTTAATGAATGTCGTCTCTTTCTTTAGAAATAAAGGGGTATTTACGACGATATTTTTATTAGTAATATACTCTGTTATATTTGGCGCTTACATTTTCGGGATATCGTCATTACAACAAGGCGCAAGCAAAATAGGGGAGAATTTTAATTCAATAATAGATAATATAACTACCGTTACGCAAATAATATCCAAAATCTTTTATCCTGTATATGCTATTTCTTGTCTTGCCACGGGCAAAGCATTATACGGCTTAGGCGTGCCTTTGAGCGGCCTTGTCAATTTAGCAATTAGCTTGGCATCGATATTTATATTATTGTTAATTGCATACTTTATTTCCAACGCCGTATATCATCAAAGCACAATAAGACAAAACGAGAGCGCAAAATCTTCTAACTCTAAGATAGAAAAATCAGAGTTTAGATCCCAATTAAAAGCGTTGATGATAAAAGAATTAAAAGATATTACAAGAACTTCGGCTTTCGGTTTCCAATGCTTAGCTGGTATAATAATTTTACCTTTATTGCTTTTTGGAATGAGTTTCAGCATCAGCAATATTGAAGGCGTTGAACAGTCTCAGGAACTTATACGTAATATCTATTATGCCGTATCGTTTGGTATGTTATTGATGCTGGGAAGCGGTATGAATATTACCTCGTCTACGGCTATAAGCCGCGAGGGAAAGAACTTCTATATGCTCAAAATCATTCCAGTGGACTACGAGACGCAGATAAATGCTAAAGTATATCTATCCTTAATAATTAATTATATAGCAATATTTGTTGGGTATCTTGTTTCAATTTTCGTATTCAAATTAGGCGTTATTGAAATAATCTTTTTCCCTATAGCATTAGCGCTCTATAGTTATGGGTATGCTTATGCAACAATTAGATTTGACTTAAAAGCCCCCAAACTAAATTGGACTACGCCAAACGAAGCGGTAAAAAACAATCAGCGGGCTGTAATACCTACGCTTGTCAATATGGCTGTTTGTTTTGTAATTATGGGCGGACTTGCGACCATGTATGGTTTTTTGGGCACTACGTCAGGCATGGTAAATATACCTGGTTATGCAGTCATATTAATAAAAATCGGCGTATGGTTAATCTTGACATTGGGATTTCTTGCGTTTGCGATAGTATCCAGAAACAGATTATACGGCAGCTTAAACGCGTTATATGAAAAAATTGAAGTTTAAAAAAATGCGGTTTTGTAAAACCGCATTTTTTATTATAATGTATTTGCCAACATTTTAGCCGTATGAGCTATTGTTTCGTAATCGCTTTGGCTCGGAGAAAATAATACTCTAAAATACGGACTGCCTATTGTAAATCCAAGGCTCTTTAATCTTGATTCTATGTTAGGGCAGGCTTCGCCGCTCCAGCCATAAGAACCAAAAGCGAAGGCGATTTTGCCTCTAGTGTTTATCGGGCTTATATGCGACAGCACATCCCAAACGGGCTTCAACGCGTCTCTGTTAATGGTAGGCGAGCCGATTAAAATAAGCTTTGAGCTCTCTATTGCAGCCAAAATATCTTGCATAGAAGAATAAATAATATCGAATGTTTTGGTCTTAATACCTATAACATTTAACTCTTTTTCAAAAGCTTCTGCCATCTTTTTTGTATATCCGTATGCGGAAACATATGCGATTACAGCGGATTTGGGCTCCACTGAATCTTGAGCCCAAGTTTTATATAACTCTCTAACGTAATCAATATACTCAGTCAAAATAGGACCGTGCGAGGTCGCTACGATGTCAAACTCTAAGTCGCTAAGCTTCTCCAAGCCTTTAAGTATCCACGGCTTAAATGGTCCCATTACAGCGTCAAAATAATCCTTTATAACGGATTTATATTTTTCAGGATATTTTAAATCTTTATCAAAAATATCGGTCTCTGCGTAATGAGTTCCTAAAAAGTCGCAAGTGAATACTATCCTTTTTTCTTTTATGTATGTAAACATTGTGTCGGGCCAATGCAAATTAGGCGCGGAAATAAATCTTAACTTATTATTGCCCAAATCAAGCTCGTCGCCTTCTTTTACAGCTACAAACTTAAAAGGCGTATTAATAATCTGTGTTATATTTTTTATGCCTGCCGCTGTCGCTACAATAGTTATGTCCGGATTTAGTTGCAATAATTTTGAAATGCTTCCCGTGTGGTCAGGCTCGGTATGATTGCAAATAAGATACTTTATGGAAGAAATGGGAACGATTTCTTCAATATTATGAATATAATTATCGGCAAACTTTTCATAAACTGCTTCGATCAAAGCATTGTTATGATCCTTAATCAAATAGGCATTGTATGTAGTGCCGTATTTGGTCTCCATTATAACGTCAAAAATTCTTAATGTAGGATTGCATACTCCTACATAAAAAATATCATTAGTTATTTCTTTCATTTAAAACTCCTATAATTTTTAAAAGCGGTTATTTATAACCGCCTTTAAAAAGATAATTTACTGCTATGATTATTCTTCTAGCAAGGTAAATGCGGATTTATCCAAACCGCATTGAGGGCAAGTCCAATCTTCGGGAAGATCTTCAAACTTTGTGCCCGGCAAAATACCGTTTTCAGGATCGCCTTCAGCTTCGTCATAAATATAGCCGCAAACGCATTGATATTTTTTCATATTTACCTCCCATATTATTAGAATTAATTATATATTAAGAAAATATTTTTTCCAAGTATATATTCGTGATTTATATACATAAAGTCATTTAGACTATTATAAATTGATTGTGATATAATATTATAAAATGGAGGAGAGTATGTTAAAGGAATTTGATCTAAAAGACTTTAACCGAAGCCCTTTTGATTTAATAGGAAATCAATGGATGTTAATTGCCGCAGGCGATGAAAAAAAGCATAATATGATGACTGCCAGTTGGGGCACGTTAGGAGTACTTTGGAACAAAAATGTCGCAATTGTGTTTGTTAGGCCAACAAGATACACTTGCGAATTTATGGAAAAACATGATTATTTTTCTTTAAATATACCGACAAATAAAAAAGTTCATAATATCTGCGGCAGCAAGTCGGGACGAGATATAGATAAAACCAAAGCATGCAATCTAACGCCGGTATTTTCAAATGATACGGTTTATTTTGAAGAATGCGAAATGGTTTTTATTTGCAAGAAAATTTATAAGACCGAATTTGATCCAAATAAATTCCTAGCGCCAGAAATTCAAAAATTATATCCTTTAAAGGATTATCACAATGTATATATAGGGGAAATAATAAAGGCGTATAAGAATATTAATTAAAACTGCACTTTGCCAATTCGTTACGTATTTTGGCAAGTGCTTTTTTTTCTATTCTGGAAATATACGAACGGGATATGCCTAACACAGCCGCTACTTCGCGCTGGGTTAGGCTTTTTTGTTCTCCTAACGAATAACGCATTTTAATAATTTTATATTCTCTTTCGTCCAGCACTCTTTTTATAATATCCATTATTTTATCTAGCAATATATTGGTTTCAACTTTATCTACCACGCTGTCTTCTTTGACAAACAACAAATCCATTAAGGTAATTTCATTGCCTTCTCGGTCAATTCCTACGGTATCCGCTAATGATAAGTTTGTTCGATGTTTTTTATTTGCGCGTATATACATTAATATCTCGTTTTCAATGCATTTTGCGGCGTATGTGGCTAGTTGGGTGCCTTTATCGTGAGAATATGTATTAATTGCTTTAATAAGTCCTATGCTGCCTACCGATATCATGTCGTCTACTTCGGCGGCGTTATTAAATTTTTTAACAATATGAGCTACAAGCCTTAAATTGTGTCTGATTAATATATCCTTGGCTTCGGCATCCCCGTTTTTGCATAACAAAAGATATTTTTTTTCCTCTTCAGGCGTTAAAGGCTTAGGAAATGTTCCCTTGTTGTTAACATACGAGGTGAAAAAAAAGATTTTGCTTAAAAAAGTAAAAAGATTTTCTACTATCATAATACCGCCGAATAACAAAAATCTCTAAAAAAAACGGGCTATACATATATATGAAATTTTTTGTCGAAAATTGCCTGTCCTAAAGCGCAAGCCGTTTAAGATATATTCTCTTAGGATATAATAATTCAGTATGCTCTACTTTTTTATTTGGGCGATAATTTTAGCTATAATCTCTGGATTAATAGTCAAAATATTAACTTGGCACGGCGACCCTTATTTTGAGATAGGGGTTAATGTCAATTTTGAGGAATTAAAAGAAAGAATACGCAGCCTTTCTATCATTCATAAACACGCCAAGCTAAAAACAGGCGCGATGGATATTAGCGTCATAACTTCCAAAATCAGAAATGCGTATAAACTTATTAGCAAAAAAGCCCATAAGGGCTATCAATTATTAGAATTCGAAAAATGGCTGTATGAGAATAATTATTTGTTAGAAAGCTTTTTAGACGATGTTACTCCGAAATTACAGCGCTTGGCTAGACTTCCGCACGTTCAAGATAGGCCTCGAATTTATGAATTGATTAATTATATCTTGCGGCACAGCAACGGCTATTTGACTTCACAAAATTTGAGCGAACTTATAAAAATATATCAAGACGAATGCCCGTTGACCTACGATGAATGCGTCAACATTAAGCTATTTTTGGATTATTGCCTTTTAGAATTTGCGGCAATAATCTCAATGAAGAGCATCACGATTAATAAGAATATTTTTAAGGCCTGCTCAAGTAGATATAAGAGAAATTTAGAAAATAATCTAAAATCTAATAGCTTTATATATGGAATCAATCTTTGTCAAGATAAGAAAAAGATAGAACAGATTACTAAGTATTGCGATAAACTTGGATTTAGCTTCTCGGATAGATTAAGCAGCTTTAACCGCCAAATCATTAAATATAATATTATAATTTCCAATGTTTTTAACGCTTTAAGGATATATAACGAATACATCAATACCAAGTTTATACTTGAAATTTGCCCTATAAACCATATCTTCTTAAAAGAAGAAGCTAAAATATATCATAAAAGCACGGATATTAGCAAGCTGAATTATATTGAGAGTTTATCAAAATTAGCGCAGAGAAAATATTTAAACGAGCTGTTTTTGGCGCGGCACATTGTAGCCTTAAGCAATGCCCAAAACAGTCATATTGCGCGCGCATTATTTAAAAGAGAATATAAAAGCTCAAAAGCTATTTTATATATCTTTAGTATTATCTCTTTGGCGGTTATTGCCAATACGTTGATAAGTCTTTTATTTGATAGGCTATGGCAGGCTATTGTTTATTGGATTATTTCAATGCCGGTTTATATTTATGTATCGTCTTCGTTGATTAATAGATTTTTAAGCATGGCCATAAAGCGCAGGCCGTTATTAAGGCTGGATTTTTCCCAAGGAATACCCAAAGAATGTTATACCATGGCTGTAGTGTCGCAGTTAATTAGCGATAAAGAAGAATTAGAAAAGGCGATAGAAAATCTAAAACAATTAAAAGCCGCCAATAATTACGAAAATTTAAGGTTCTGTCTATTGGCAGATTTTATGGCGTCAGATCAAGCAATGACACAAGAAGATGAGGAGCTAATAAAATATGCCAAAAAATTATTTTATCAAAAGCTAAACGAAAAAGAATATAATCTTTTTTGGCGGAAGAGAAGCTATGCGCCTTCCGAAAAAAAATATATGGGCGATGAGAGAAAGCGGGGAGCTTTTTCTAAGCTGGTAGAGTTTTTATGCGGAGAAGAAGTCCACGACCATTTTTGCCTAATTTTAGGACAGACGGCCCATCCTGTTAAATATTTAATTGCTTTAGACAGCGACTCATTTACCTTTCAATGCCGCGAGATTATAGAGACAATTGCGCATCCTCAAAACAATAAATACGATTTAATGAGTTTTTCTATCAGAACTAATCCTATTTCAAGCGTAAAGACGCCGTTTTCTTATGCTTTTGCAGACGGCAGGGGTTACGACGTTTATTCCATTCAAGGCAAAAATATAGGTTCAGACGTCTTTGATCAAGGATTGTTTTGCGGAAAGGGCATTATTGATGTTCAAAGATTTTATCAAAAAATAAAAAACAAACTGCCCAAAAATTGCATTTTAAGCCACGACATTATAGAAGGCGCTTTTGTTAACACAATTGACAGCGACGCGATTTTATATGAAAACGCGCCCGACAATTTAAAGACTTATATTTCGCGCTCTGCAAGATGGACCAGGGGAGATTGGCAAAACATTATCTTCTTAAAAAACAAAATAAAAAATGAATTTGGGCAGAAAATTAAAAATCCTATAAATATCTTATCAAAATGGCGAATCTTAAATAATATTAACTTTAGCCTTATATATATTAGCTCAATTTTGTTATTGTTTTTTTCTGCATTTTTAGGTTCTATACCCTTAATCACTATGGGTGTAATTCTGAGCATTGACTTTTTATTGACATTGTATTCATTGATATATGGTTCATTCAAAAATCGATTTACTTACGCATTCTTGAGAGAATCAAAACAGGCTTTATTTAGAGCGTTTATTTTTGCAGTTTGCTTACCTTATGTTTCATATTGCTTATTTAAGGCAATTTGTCAATCGGTATATAGGATGACTGTTTCCAAAAAGTATTTATTAAAATGGAACACTTTTGCGCATTCATTTAATGAATCCAAAAATTCTATGGATTTTTGGCTCAGAGAACTTTTGCTGCCTAGTTTATGCGCTATTCTCATTTTCTTGGGTTTGGCATACTTATCAGCAGGCTTTAACGCTCTTTTATATGGCCTATTCACTTTATTGTTTTTGTCTTCAATACCTTTGGCTTATTATTCGTCTGTTTCACGGAGCGAAGCATTTAAGTTAAGCGATGACAACAATAAAATGTTGTTAGACATAGCCAAAAGAACTTACCAATATTTTATTGACTTTGGATATAACACTAATAACCGTCTTGTTTGCGATAATTATCAAGAGAACTATATAAAAGACAGCGCAAAACGCACTTCGCCTACAAACATAGGGTATCAGATATTAAGCGCCATTTGCGCCTATGACCTAAAGTTTATTGATTATTCAGAGCTATATAATACTTTGTCAGGCATAATCGATGTGGTATGCAAGCTAAAAAAATGGCATGGAAATCTATATAATTGGTATGATAACCAAAATCTTAAAGTATTAAGATGCTATGTGTCAACAGTAGATAACGGAAATCTATTGGCGGCTTTAATAGTCGCCTTGCAAACTCTAAAGAAAAAGGATGTTTTATACATTCGTATAAAAAGACTGATAGACAAAATGGATTTATCCAAGCTATACGATAGCAGCAAAAAGCTATTCTATATAGGCACGGATACCAAAAGTTTCGATAAAATTCATTACGACCTTATGGCCAGCGAAGCAATGCTGACCAGTTATTTAGCCGTAGCTTTGAATAAAGTGCCCAAAGAGCATTGGCATCACTTATCTCGCGCGCCCGTTAAGTTTGACGGATATGCGCTGTTTTCTTGGAGCGGCGGCATGTTTGAATATTTAATGCCGTTCTTGTTCTTGAGGATCTATGAAGGATCCATGCTTTATCAATCATGCAAAACATGCGTCAACTCTCAAATAACCTACGCCAAAGAACTAGGTTACGATATTTGGGGCATTTCGGAATCTCAGTATTTTGCGGTAGATAATTTAAAAAACTATCAATATAAGGCGTTTGGAGTGCCATATTTGGCTTTAAAAAATATGAACGATAGTTTTATCATATCGCCTTATTCGACCGCGCTTGCCCTTAAATTTGAGCCAAAAGAAGCTCTAAAAAATGTTAACAGGCTTATCGCTCAAGGCCTTATGGGAGATTATGGGCTATATGAAGCCATTGATTTTACAGAAAGCGCGCATATAAACAAGACATATATGGCGCATCACCATGGAATGATTTTATGCGCGATAAATAATTTCCTAAACAATGACATAATCATTCAAAGATTTATGTCATTAACCGAGATAAAAGCGTTTGAGATAATGTTGTTTGAGCCTTTAATTGATTACGCTCAAAGAAAGAAGATGTATAAGCCGTTGCGCTCATACGGATTAGAACCTGTTACCAAGGTTATTACTCAAAAGCCCGTCTTGCCGTCTTATAATCTTTTGTCAAACGGACGCTATCATTTGGCCTTAGATGAAGCAGGCAATGGATGCGCCGTATTAAATGGCATTACGCTATATAAAGAATTAAATTATAATCACGGCGTAAATGTTTTTATAGACGGTCAAGTCATAAAAATATTATCGGAAGCGCAAGCAATAGTCCAAAACAACTCATTCAGTTTATATAGATATAAATATCACGACATCATCTTTGACTTAAAAATTGCCATAACACAAGACTATGACGGCGAGATCAGAAGTTTAACTATTATTAACTATAGCGAAGAAAAGATTTCCTGCAAGGCAGCTTTCTTTATTGAGCCGGTTTTGACATACGCTGAAAACTATTATGCGCATCCTGTGTTTAACAACATGGTTGTCAAGACGGATAGAGACGAGAATATAATTTATGCCTTTCGAAACAATGAAACCAATCCCGTCTATCTTGCCGCTTCCGTATGCGAAGGCAACGCTTTGTATGAAACCAACAGATTTAACTTTCATTCACGCGACGGTCTTGGTTGGACAAAAATAAACGGAGAAAGAGCGGACAGCTTTGGCGAAATCTTGGAGCCCGTTTTGGGCGCCGTAAAAGAAATAACATTAAACCCTTCAAGCCAAACAACTTTAAACTTCATAGTATCAGCAAGCAAAAATATTGATATTATAAAAGACGCCATTTGTGCTTATTCTTGCGAAGATGCGATAGATAAGGCTATAGATACTTCTACTATTTATTTAAAGCAGCTTTGGACAACATTTACGCCTTCTAAAAACATTATGGAAATTGTGTCGGCAATGTATAGCCGTATAAAGTCTTGTCCGGTAAAATACGACGAGAATTATACCGATTTGCAAGACGATATAAATATTTTATCCAAAAACGGTATTTACGCTACGCGCCCTATAATTACATTTTTCTATAGGAATAATCTAAACGAATTATTAAAGACAATTGAGATATATAAATATCTATCGTCGTTTGGATTGAAGATTACACTCGTATTGTTATATTCCGAGCCTGAAATGTATACCAATCCTTTGCTAAGCGACATAAATAACGCAATAGACAGGCTTTCTTTGCGCCATTGGGTTGCTGAGAACAGAATTAAAATCATAAATCTTGCCCAAACGGATCAAAATCTCGAAGACATATTAAAACGAGTATCTCAATACTATTTTGACAGTTTCTTTAAGCTTGAAGACACCTCATCGGCTTTTTATCCGATTATTAAGTCCAAAAAAATTGACGCTTTACCTTCTCAATCGCTTAAAGCTAAAGATTTGGATATGGAATTAGGTATAGGAGGATTTATAGGCGACGCGTATTATATTAACCTAACCAAAGACAATACTCCTTTGCCTTGGAGCAATATTATTGCGACCAAAAATTTTGGTTCGCTTATTACGGAAAAAGGCGGCGGTTATACTTGGAGCAAAAATTCCAGAGAATATAAATTAACCGCTTGGCAAAACGATGTTATCTTTGATAAATATTCCGAAGAAATAGTGTTAAGAGATGAGATCGCTAAACTATGTTGGAATATAACCAAAGATATTAATAACAAAAACGCTCAATATACCGTGACGCACGATTTAGGCGAAACGGTATTTGAAACGTCATATAACGGCGTGTTTTCCACCTGTTCTCAATTTTTAGATATTGAGAAAGAAGCAAAAATTTATAATATTACTTTAAAAAATACTTCCAAAGTCGAAAGAAAATTAAGTCTGGCAATTAATTTGGATATAGTTTTAGGCGTTAATATATATGAGCGCGGGGATAAAATCTATTTCAAAAAAGAAAGCGATTGGGTGCTTGCCTTTAACGCCTCCAACAAAATATGCGCTTATCTAGGCTCTGATCAGCCGGATTTTGATTATATGACTTCGGCGCGCGATTTTGAGCATTGGAAAAATGGCGGCGACTGGATCAAATTAAGTTGTTCAAATCCTAGTTTGGCTATTAAGACAAAGATAAAATTATTGCCCAACGAAACCAAAGTAATTAATTTTTGGCTGTCAGATAAAAAATACGAAATAGGCGATATTAAAGAAATTAGAGAAAAATGCCTAGAATATTATAAATCTTTATCTTGCGTTAAAATATCTACGCCGTCAAAAGAATTGGATAAAATTATCAATAGGTTGCCTTATCAAGCGTTATGTTCAAGATTTTACGGCCGCTGCGGATATTATCAAGCGGGCGGGGCATATGGTTTTAGAGACCAGCTGCAAGACTGCCTAGCGGTATTATATATAAATCCTCAATTAGTAAAAGAGCATATAATTTTATGCGCGGCGCACCAATATGAAGAAGGCGATGTTCAGCATTGGTGGCATCCCGAAAGAATGGGAACGAGAACGAATATAACCGATGACTTGTTATTTTTGCCGTTAGTAGTTACGGAGTATATAAAATATACGGGCGATTTTGGAATTTTGGACGAAAAAGCGCCGTATTTGCGTTCGCCTATATTAAAAAAAGACGAACATTCTAGATATGAAAATCCCGAGGTTTCGCCCATAGCCGATACTATTTATACTCATTGCATCAAAGCCTTAGAAACCGCTATTATAAGGCGGAGCCATCGAGGTTTATCATTAATCGGGGGCGGCGATTGGAACGACGCTTTGGATAAGGTAGGGCATAAGGGCGAAGGCGAAAGCGTTTGGCTGAGCATGTTTTTATGTTACTGTCTTAACGAATTTTTGCCGCTCGTCCGTTCGCCTGAATTGTCGGCCGAATATAAAAATGAAATAATCGAACTAAAAAGAGTCATAAACGAATACGGATGGGACGGAGAATGGTTTAGGCGCGCATATTTTGATAACGGATATCCTTTGGGAAGCGTGCAGAGTAAGGAGTGTAAAATAGATATTTTAAGCCAAGCTTGGGCGGTTCTGTCTGATATTAGCGACGAAAACAGGACAAGACTTGCCTTACAATCGGCTGAAGATAGATTAGTTGATTACAAATACCGCATTGTCAAATTAATGGATCCGCCGATAAAACAATTGCAAGCCGGATATATAAGAAATTATCCTAAAGGCGTTAGAGAAAACGGCGGTCAATATACTCATGCTGCGGCATGGTTTGTTTGGGCTCTAATTCAAAGCGGGCAAAAGGATAAAGCGCATAGGGTGCTGGAGCTTTTAAATCCTATTAATCATTGTCTTACCAAAGAGGCGGTCGAAAGATATAAGGGCGAGCCGTATGTCGTGCCTGCCGATGTTTATTCTAACGAACTATTTTACGGACGAGCGGGCTGGACTTATTACACGGGTTCCGCAGCTTGGATGTATAAGGTCGTAATTGAAAATGTTTTAGGCATAAAGCGGCGCGGTAGAAAATTGATAATAGAGCCTAATTTGCCTTCAACTTGGGACAAATGCGAAGTAGAATACGATTACGAAGGAAACAAAATATTAATAACAATAATAAATAAGGGCCTAAAAGAGCCTGTAATAAGCATAGACGGAATTAAGTATCACAACATCAATTATTTGACGCTCAACAAAACCTTAAGCCAGAGCCAAATAGTTGTTGAAGTATAAAATATTTGTGCTATAATCAGTTTATGGATTTATTTACCATGTCTGCCAGAACAATGGCGCCGTTATACGAAAGAGTCCGCCCCGAAACATTGGACGAATTTGTAGGGCAAAAGCATATAGTTGGGCCGAATTCATTGCTGCGTCGCGCCATAGCGGCAGATAAATTGGGCAGCTGTATCTTTTACGGCCCGCCGGGAACAGGCAAAACGACATTAGCAAATATAATCGCTCATACATCCAACGCATATTTTGAAAAGTTAAATGCCGTCTCAAGCGGAGTAGCCGATGCAAAAAGAGTTATTGAAGAAGCCGAAAATCGCTTAAAGCTATATTCCCAAAAGACATATCTTTTGCTTGACGAATGCCACCGCTGGAACAAAGCTCAATCAGACAGCGTGCTTGCAGCTATAGAAAAAGGCGTTATATTATTCATTGGCAGCACCACCGAGAACCCCTATGTTTCCATGACTCGAGCCATTGTTTCGCGTTGCAGAGTTTTTGAGTTTTTGCCGATAGAAGAAGCGGATATAATAGAATTTTTAAAACGCGCCGTCAAACATCCAAACGGTTTAGGCAACCTTAATGTTAAAATAGACGAGGAAGCGTATAAACACTGGGCATGGGCAAGCTCGGGAGATTTAAGAACGGCGCTAAACGCATTAGAGCTTGCAGTCTTGACAACGCCGCCTGATGTAGAGGGCATTATAAAGATCGACAAAACCATAGCCGAGCAATCGATTCAATCTAAGCCTTTGTCAATAGACCAATCGATCTATTACGATATGTTAAGCGCGTTTTGTAAGTCTTTAAGGGGCTCGGATCCTAACGCCGCTTTGTATTGGGCTAATAGGCTTATAGAAGGAGGCTGCGACCCTTTAATTATCGCAAGACGGCTCATAGCGCATGCCAGCGAAGATGTTGGGCTAGCGGATTCCAACGCGCTGAATATAGCCGTAAATGCTTATATAGCTTTAGAAAAGTTAGGGCTTCCGGAAGGAAATATACCTTTGACGCATGCCATAATTTACGTATGTCTTGCGCCAAAATCCAATTCCGTCGTTAGAGCAATGGGCGCGGCTATAGATGCGGTAAAAAATATCAAGGACGATAATGTTCCTCATTACTTAAGGGACAGGAGTTACCCGCATATAATTGACGACAACTCCGTTTACAAATATCCGCACGATTACGGGGGATATATTCCGCAGCGATATCTTCCGGATAGTTTAAGGGAAGCAAAATTTTATATCCCTTCAAACAACGGAGAAGAGCCTAAATTAATAGAAAGGCTAAAAAACGAGATTAATAGGGCAAAAAGCAATAAGTAAGGCTCGCCTAACTTTATTATGTTTTTTTAAAATTGAGTTTTACTTATTATTTAAATTATGTATGAATATATTGAATAAAAAAATAAAGGAGAAAATAGTATGAAAGAATTAAAAGGAACCCAAACCGAAAAGAACTTAATGGAAGCATTTGCCGGCGAATCCATGGCTAGAAATAAGTACACATTTTTTGCTTCTGTAGCTAAAAAAGAAGGCTATGAACAAATAGCTGCTATCTTTGAAGAAACCGCCCGCAACGAAAAAGAACACGCAGAACTTTGGTATAAAGCATTAGGCTTAGTAGGAGATACCGCAGAAAACTTAATCGCTGCTGCCGCAGGCGAAAATTATGAATGGACTACAATGTATGCTGAATTCGCCAAAGTAGCCAGAGAAGAAGGTTTCCCTGAAATAGCCGCCAAAATGGAAGGCGTAGCAAAAATAGAAAAAGAACACGAAGAACGCTATAAGAAATTACTTGAAAACATCCAAAACAACAAGGTATTTGAAAAAGACGAAGAAGTGGTTTGGATTTGCCGCAACTGCGGACATGTATTTAAAGGCAAGAAAGTTCCCGACAAATGCCCCGTATGCGCTCATCCTAAAGCATACTTCGAATTAAGAGCTCAAAATTATTAATTTGATTTTTTTAAAAAGATACTAGCCGCTCTCAATTGAGAGCGGCTTTTTTATTAGTTTAAGATGCTATTAATTTTCTACAAAATAGTTTAAAAACCAAAAAAAAGTTCAATAATTCTATATGGCAAAGTCTATACACTTTTATAAGGGAGTCGGAAAAATGAGAATTGAAAACAGATTATTCAATAACACGCTTTACATTGCCATATACGGAGAACTTGACGAATACACTGCCGTATATACCCGCAATGAGCTTGACAAAATTCTTTCTCAAAACGAGATGAAAAGGGTTGTTGTGGACTTATCCGAGCTGACGTTTATGGACAGCACCGGAGTGGGAATTATGATTGGGCGATTTAAAAAACTCAAGGCAAAGAATATTCCTATTTTTATTGCAAATCCAAGTAAAACGGTAGATAAAATTTTTTCAATGACAGGGCTGTATGAAATAATGCCCAAAATTGGTTGATTTAAGGAGTCAAAAATGAAAATAGATAACGAAATGACGCTTATAATTCCCGCTCTTTCCAAAAACGAAGCATTTGCGCGCAGCGCCGTGGCGGCTTTTGCAGTGGAAATGGATCCCAGTTTGGAAGAAATAAACGACATAAAAACAGCAGTATGCGAAGCAGTTACGAATAGCATTGTGCACGGCTATGACAAAAAAGAAGGATATATCACCATAAAAGCCAAGATTATGGGCAAGGTCCTACATATTGAGATTAGCGATAACGGGGTTGGCATCAAGGATATAGAAAAAGCCCGTCAACCCTATTTCACCACCAAACCCGAAGAAGAAAGAACGGGTATGGGTTTTACCGTAATGGAAACTTTTATGGATACTTTGGAAGTTTTACCAAATGAAAATGGCGGCGTAAAAGTCATCATGACCAAAACAATTAAGGGTTAGTTTCCATTAAATTTTATGGAGAAGTATAAGTGCTTGAACATAACGAGACAATTGAATTAATCGCCAAAGCCCAAAAAGGCGACGAGGAGGCAAAGACCAAGCTGTTGATTCATAACGCCCCGCTAATAAAAAGCATAATAAGGCGTTATGTTAATAAAGGCGTGGATTACGACGACTTATATCAATTGGGTTCAATGGGTTTTTTAAAGGCAATAAAAAACTTTGATACATCATTCAATGTCAAATTTTCTACTTACGCAGTTCCAATGATAGCGGGCGAGGTCAAAAGATTTTTGAGAGACGACGGTTATATCAAGGTTTCCAGAACTTTAAAAATGCTATCCAATAAAATCAATCAATTCATAGAGGACTATAAAAAAAATCATGCCAACGACCCAAGCATAGATATAATAGCCAAAGAGTTTAATTTAGAACCGCAAGAAATAGTGTTTGCCATGGATTCGGCCAAACTTCCAATGTCGCTTTATGAAAAAAACGACGAATCCGATTCAGCAAGCCTTATCGATAAGATCTCAAGCGAAAACGAAAATACAGACGACGTTTTGGATAAATTAATTTTGACTGACATAATTAATGAATTAAGCGAAAGAGAAAAGAAAATAATTATTATGAGGTATTTTAGAGATAAAACCCAAAGCGAAATTGCGGCGATGTTAGGGGTAAGCCAAGTCCAGGTATCCAGATTGGAGAGTAAAATTATCCAAAAGATAAAAAATAAGTTTTTCCCCGAAAAGCAAGAAAAGAGCTTGTAAAGGTTATTTATAATGTGTATAATATATTTCAAATACGAATATTATTAAGCGATGACAAAGCTGCGGCCAAATAAACTTATTCAGAGAGTCGATGGACGGTGCGAATCGATAAAGGTATTTGGTCTTATCCACTTTGGAGCTATAAGGGTAATGCCTTAAGGAGTGGCGTCCTTTATAAACGCCGGCGAGGCGGTCGTTTTATACGGCAACTTGGGTGGCAACGCGGATAATCCTTCCGTCCCATGTTTAATTGGGATTTTGGAAGGTTTTTTTATATAAACTAAAATAGGAGCAAATAAGATGATTGACATTAAACTATTACGAACCAATCCCGAAATAGTAAAAGAAAATATCAAAAAAAAGTTTCAAGACGAAAAACTTCCTTTAGTTGACGAAGTGGTAAATCTTGACCAGGAATATAGGAACGTCAAGGCGCGCGCCGATTTCTTAAGAAGCCGCCGAAATTCTATAAGCAAAGAAATAGGCGCTATGATGGCTAAAGGGCAAAAGGAACAGGCCGTTGAGGCAAAAAAGCAAGTCGAAGCTATGGCTGAAGAATTAGATAGCCTAAAAGAGCAAGAAGACAAGTTATCTAAAAGAATAAACGAGATAATGATGGTCATTCCTAATATTATCGACGACAGCGTGCCTATTGGAAGAGATGATTCCGAAAATGTCGAAAGAGAAAGAATTGGCGAGCCTTTTGTTCCTGACTTTGAGATTCCATATCATGTAGATATAATGGAAAAATTAAAAGGCATAGATATTGATAGCGCGAGAAAGACCAGCGGTAACGGCTTCTATTATTTATGCGGCGATATAGCTAGGTTGCATTCGGCTATATTGACTTACGCTCGCGACTTTATGATTGATAAAGGCTTTACTTACTATATTCCGCCTTTTATGATTAGAAGCAATGTAGTAAGCGGCGTTATGAGCTTTGCCGAAATGGAAAATATGATGTATAAGATAGAAGGCGAGGACTTATATTTAATAGGCACAAGCGAACATTCCATGATAGGTAAATTCATAGATTCAATTCTTCCCGAAGAGGAGCTGCCCTATAAACTAACCAGCTACTCGCCTTGTTTTAGAAAAGAAGTAGGCGCCCATGGAATAGAGGAAAGAGGTGTATATAGAATTCACCAATTTGAAAAACAAGAAATGATAATAGTCTGCAAGCCCGAAGAGAGCATGAAGTGGTTTAATGTGCTATATAATCTTACCGTGGAGTTCTTTAGGTCTTTGGATATTCCCGTAAGAGTGCTTGAATGCTGTTCCGGAGACCTGGCCGATTTAAAAGTAAAAAGCGTGGATGTAGAGGCTTGGTCGCCCCGTCAAAAGAAGTATTTTGAAGTGGGCAGCTGTTCTAATTTAGGCGAAGCTCAAGCAAGAAGGTTAGGCATAAGGGTAAAAGGAAAAGACGGCAACTATTTTCCTCATACCCTTAACAATACTGTAGTCGCGCCGCCCAGAATGCTGATAGCCTTTTTGGAAAACAACCTAAATGCCGACGGCTCGGTTAGAATACCCAAACCTTTAAGAATATACATGGGCAATAAAGAAAAAATAGAAGTAACGGCTAAATAAAAATTTAGCCGTTTTTTTAACCTTCATGCGTTTCTATAATGGGTATTATAGGTCGAGGCTTTCTGTTCGTAGGTTTATGGTCTTTACTTTTTTCTCTTATAGGTAAAATTCTAAACTCATCATCTTCGTCTAAAGCGGGTTCTTCGTTTTCTTTAGTTATGACAAGCTCGCCTTTTTTAACGCTTTTTATTATGTTTCCGTTTTCGTTATAAATTGAGTATTCAATATAAGTAATGTAGTAATCCTTTGAATCGTCATTCATGCCGTCGGCTAATGCTATACTATTGGCTTTAATTAAAAAAGTTATTGCGAACACAAAAGATAAAAGGAATAAAATTATCTTATTCATTTTGACCTCCTCAAAATATTTTTTGCAAAATATGGAAAATTATTATCAAGCTTATATTTATCTATCTTGTCTTAATGAATATTAACGAGTTTTTTAAGAAATATTAATATCAAAAGCGAGGTGGATTTATGAAGGTATATAAAGATAAGCAAAAATTATATTTCAACATTGAAGATAAAGAAACTGTAGTTAAAATGCCGTATCAAGAGGAAAAAAATTATGGAGATTCCAAGCAGAGAACAATTTAATCAAAGATATAAAGACAGAAATCAAAGATATATTGACTATGTAGAGTTGGTGTCGCCCAAACAAACCTCCTGGAAGTCTTTATTAAACGCGTTCTTGATAGGCGGGACCATTTGCTTGCTTGGTCAGATTTTATTCGATTTATCAAAAGTCATATTCTCGGTGCCCGATGATATAGCTCAAACAATAGCGTTGATTATATTAATCTTTTTAACAGCGCTATTAACGGGCATAGGAGTATTTGACAAAATTGCATATTACGGTGGCGGCGGCTCGTTTTTGCCTATAACGGGATTCGCCAATGCTATATCGAGCGCGGCAATAGAATATAAGTCCGAAGGATTTATATTTGGTTTAAGCAGCAAGTTTTACACCGTTGCAGGCCCGGTTATAGTTAACGGCATAATAGCGTCATTCTTAGTGGGGCTAATATATTTCATTATAGGATTATTCTAGGTGTGAAATATGAGATTATTTGATTTTGGCGTGGAGATAGATTTAAATATATCAAAAGGCATTAAAACTATAAAAAGAAAAAACAGCAAAAACTCAAAAAAAATAGGCAAGCAAACTATTATTTTTGAAAACGAACCCAGAATTATCAGCAGTCATTCCATTGTATCGCAAAAAGAAAAAGAAGGCCCCTTAGGCGCCTATTTTTACGATGTGATAAACGATACTAAATTTAACGAAAAAACATTTGAAAAAGCTGAGAACAAGATGTTTGTTCACGCGCTTCATAAAGCTATTACTAAAGCGCAAATCCTGCCTCAAGACATCGATGTTTTATTTGCCGGAGACTTATTAAACCAAATAGTATCGTCTAGTTACTGCGCTAGGTTGTATGATATTCCTTACATAGGAATTTTTGGGGCGTGTTCTACCATGTCAGAAGGGCTGATGCTGGCATCGTTGTTTATTGACGGGGGATTTGGAGAGGTTGCGGCGTGCGTTACGGGCAGCCATTACGCAACTGCCGAGCGGCAATTTAGAGGCCCGTTGGAATTAGGCGCGCAAAGACAAAAATACGCGCAGCACACGGTAACCGCTTCGACTGCAGTGATTGTGGGGCTGGTTAGCCAAGGAATTAAAATAACAAAAGCGTGCGTAGGAAAAGTCGAAGACTACGGCATAACAGATTCGGCAAACATGGGAGCCGCTATGGCGCCCGCGGCAATGAGCACTCTGGCGCAGTTTTTTGAAGATACCAATACCACACCGGAAGATTATGATTTGATCGCTACAGGGGATTTGGGAAAGTTAGGCGGCGATTTGCTAAGAGTATTGTTAAAAGAAAAAGGCTATCATTTAGGTCAAAATTATATGGATTGCGGAGCTTCTATTTACCATCACGGTCAATATGCCTCCGAAGGCGGAAGCGGTTGCGGCTGCGGCGCAAGCGTCCTAGATGCATATATATTGCCTAAGATGGAAAGTGGTCAATATAACAAAGTGCTTTTCGTGGCGACAGGCGCGCTGCTGAGCACCACAATCGTTCAACAAGGCGAAAGCATACCTTGCATAGCGCACTTAATTTTATTGGAGAAGTGATATGGAAACCATTTTAATGTATTTAAAGGTTTTTATAATAGGCGGTTTAATCTGTGTTATAGCTCAAATCTTAATCATTAAAACCAAACTCACTTCGGCAAGAATTTTGGTTATCTTTTTGATTGCGGGCGTTGTCCTTGAAGCTATAGGCATTTTTCAATATCTAAAAGAATTTGCAGGCGCGGGAGTTACCGTTCCAATCCTTGGCTTTGGAAGTTCTTTAGCAAAAGGGGCTATTGAAGGGGTAAAAAATGAAGGATTTTTAGGAATATTTACCGGCGGCATAGTAAAAACAGCCGCGGGCTTGGGAGCCGTAACTGTATTTTCATATATTGCGGCTCTGATTTTCAGTCCAAAAAGCAAATAAGCATTTTTATAACATATTAACAGGCGGTTTATTAATAACATATATAATATAGATGGTAGAAGTATATATTTCGCCGCCCAAAAAATCAAAATTAAAAAAAAGGCTGATAATCGTTTCAATAATTTTAGCGATTATTCTTTTTGTCTATGTGTTTTTTCAAAAGAATGTTAATCCGATAATTGCTTCAGTGTCTCAAAAACAAATTGAGGCTTTGACTAATAAAGCAGTATCTTATGCGATAAATGAAATTTATTCCCAAAGTATTAATTATTCAGATTTGGTCAATATAATTAAAGACGAACAGGGGAATGTAAAATTAATCCTTGCCAATACTCCAAAAATTAATAAAGTAACTCAAGATATTGCTCAAAAAACTTATCAATACATAGAAACCTTAGGTGAAGACGGTATAAATATCAAATTAGGCACATTAACAGGAATTCCTATATTTACCGAAAAAGGCCCAAAAGTTTTTTTTGAGGTCCTGCCCATTGGCTCGGTTCAATGCGAATTAAAGTCTAGTTTTGCCTCGGCGGGAATAAACCAAACTCATCATAAAATTTATGTTTCTATCAACACTGATGTTGCGATAGTAATACCGGGACTAAAAGACAAAAAAATAACCGCTACGGCAGTTGCTTTGCTTGCAGAGAGTATTATAATAGGCGAAGTACCCGATACATATTTGGCGTTCAACAATATGCACTCAATGCTGGATTTGGTCCCTTAATTTTGTAAACCGCTGAAAAAAATTTGATAAAAAAAATAATTTATGCTATCATAAAACAAACTTAATATAAACTATGACCGCTTATATATTAAGTTATTGGGCAAAAGTTTTACAGAGAAGACGGTTCATGGGCTGAGAGACCGTTTAAAACTTCAATAACGAACTTCGTAAGCGCGAGTTTCCTGCAAAAAACAGGACGCATTAGATAGCGTTAAAATTAAAATGAGTCTGTCAATTTTGGCAGAGAATTAAGGTGGTACCACGGTATATCCGTCCTTTACTTAGGACGGATTTTTTTATAGGAATTGGGAGGATGAAATAGAAATGGAACAAAGGCTTAATCAACTGGTAGAAAGTTGTATCGCGACCCTAAAAGAATGCCAAAATTTAAATGATTTGAACGCTTTAAAAGTCAAAGTTTTAGGCAAAAACGGCGAATTAACCCAATTTTTGCGCGGCTTAAAAGATTTATCAGCTGAAGAACGCCCTCAGGCAGGCAAGCTTATTAACGAAACTAGAGAAAAAATAGAGCATTTAATCGAAGAAAAAGAAGCCGAATTAGGCGAGCTTGCACTTAAGAAAAAATTAGAGCAAGAGAGTATAGATATCACGCTACCCGCAGCCAAGTTAGCGCGCGGAAGCCTGCATCCCCAAACTATTGTCCGTAATAGGATATTAGAAATATTTACGTCTATGGGCTATTCGGTAGAAGACGGCCCCGAAATTGAAACGGAATATTACAACTTCGAGGCTCTAAATATTCCGGCCGACCATCCCGCAAAAGATATGCAAGACACGTTCTTTATAACGAATAATTTTAAGCATAATATCATTTTAAGGTCGCAGACCTCAAATACCCAAATTAGAGTAATGGAAAAGACCAAACCGCCTATCAAAATGATTAATCCGGGCAGGGTATATCGTTGCGACGACATAGACGCAACGCATTCGCCTATGTTCCATCAAGTAGAAGGTTTGGTAGTAGATAAAGGCATAAGCATGTGCGACTTAAACGGCACGTTAAACGCTTTTTGTAAGGAATTATTTGGCGAAAAAACACGCACAAGACTTCGCCCTTCCTTCTTCCCGTTCACCGAACCCAGCGTAGAAGCCGACGCGTCTTGTCCTTTCTGCGATGGCAAAGGCTGCAAGATTTGTAAAGGCGTAGGTTGGATAGAAATATTAGGCGCGGGCATGGTTAATCCCAAAGTGTTGCAAAATTGCGGCATAGATCCCGATGTTTATACCGGCTTTGCTTTCGGGCTTGGCATAGACCGCATTACTAATATACTGTTTGGAATTACCGATTTAAGAATACCTTTTGAAAATGACATTAGATTTTTAAAGCAATTCAAGTAAGATAGGAGAGAAAGACAATGAAAGTTCCTTTGAGTTGGTTACAAGATTTTGTTGATATAAGCGATATAACTCCCGAGGTTTTGGCGGATAAATTAACAAACATCGGTTTCGAGATAGAAGAAATAATTTACTTGGGGCAAAACATCGAAAAGGTATATACGGGAAAAATAAAAAAGATTGAAAAGCACCCAAATGCCGATAAATTAGTCGTTTGCACGCTGGATATGGGTTCAGAAGTTTTGACAATAGTAACGGGCGCGACAAATGTAAATGAAGGCGATGTGGTGCCCGTAGCTACAGACGGCGCAATTTTGCCTTGCGGCAAAAATATTAAAAACAGCGTTCTAAGAGGGGTGGCCTCTCAAGGTATGCTTTGTTCGGGAGAAGAGCTTTGCATAGATGACACTGTGATTGAGGGAGCCGAAGTCGATGGAATTTTAATTTTGCCTCCCGAAACGAGATTAGGTTTGGATATTAAAACCGTTTTAGGTTTAGACGATTACGTTTTTGACATTTCTATTACACCCAACAGACCTGATTGCAACAGCATATGGGGTATAGCGCGCGAAGTAGGTGCCGTATTGGGCAAAAAGGTTAATACGCCTTCTTTAAAATATGAGGCCGATACCTCTATCAAAAACGACATTAAGGTAAATATCTTGAATTATGATTTATGCCCAAGATACATGGCTGGACGCGTAAAAGACGTTATAATCGCTCCTTCGCCCAAATGGATGCGCGACAGATTAAGAAAGGTGGGCATAAGGGCGATTAACAATTTCGCGGACATCACTAACTATGTCTTAATTGAAGTCGGTCAACCTATGCACGCGTTCGATTATATGAACATTCAAGACGGAACGATTAATGTCAGAACGGCAAAAGACGGCGAAAGCATAACGGCTTTGGACGGAAAAACCTATACCTTAAAATCCGACCAATTGGTTATCGCCGACGCGCAAAAGCCCGTAGCGATAGCGGGTATAATGGGCGGCGAATACAGCTCTATTTTGCCCGACACTACTGAAGTTGTATTTGAATCAGCAATTTTCGCGCGCGGCAGCGTAAGAACCACTTCCAGAAGCCTTGGCTTGTCTTCCGATTCAAGCGCAAGATTTACAAAAGGCGTTGATTATTGGTCTTGTCAGACCGGCATGCAAAGGGCGCTCGCGCTTGTCTATGAATTAGGATGCGGCAAGATAGTGGGCGAGATTGTTGATGTAAAACAAAACGAGCCCAAAGAAAAGGTTATTGACGTTTCTATTCAAAGAATAAACAACTTGCTTGGAATAGCTATTTCGCCGCAAACAATGGTAGAGATATTGGAAAAATTAGAAATCAAATGCCAAGTTAAAGGCGATACATTAACTTGCGTAATACCTTTGTTTAGAACTGATTTAGAAAACCACGCAGACATTGCCGAAGAAATAATAAGATATTACGGTTATGACAAAATCGGCTTAACTTTGCCTGAAACAAGCCCGAATATCAAAATCGGAAGCAATAAATTTTATAAGGCTGCAGCTATAACTAAGCAAACAATGGTAGGGCTTGGATTAAGCGAAATTTTAACTTATTCGTTTATCAATAAGGATTGGTTGATAAAACTTAACTTAAAAGACGACGATTACAGACTAAAAACTATAAAACTGTTAAACCCCTTAAGCGAAGAATACGAAGCAATGAGAACGACTCTCATACCTAATCTTTTGGGGGTAGCGGCATATAACTTAAATCATAAAAATAATGAATTTAAATTATTCGAACTGTCAAGAGTGTATTTGCCTAAAGAATTGCCGCTTACAGAGTTGCCTCAAGAGCCTAACTATCTAGGCGCGGTTATTTGCTCAAAAGATGACAGCTTCTTCACCGTAAAGGGCATTGTGGAAAATATTTTGCAAGATTTTGGTCTTAAGGCTGAATATTCAAGATCAACCGAACCCTTCTTGCATCCCGGCATAAGCGCGGACGTGATTGTCAATAATCAAAAAGTAGGATTTTTAGGCGCTGTACATCCTAGCGTCTTAAAAAACTTCGATATTGAAAAGTCTTTGCTTGTGTTAGAATTGGATTATGATAAGGTATGGCAAAACAATAAGGCAATAACATTTAAGCCCTTATCTAAATTCCAAGCTATAGAAAGAGACCTGGCGTTCCTAGTAAAAGAAGAGATTCCGGCTCAAGACTTAATTAAGGAAATCCAAAATTGCGGCGGAACCAATCTTGAATCCGTAGAATTATTTGACGTCTATACGGGCTCTCAAATCCAGAAAGGATATAAGAGCATGGCGTTCTCTTTGGTGTTCAGGTCGCACGAAACCACGCTAAAAGACCAAGATATCGTCAAAAATATTGATAAAATAATAAGAACGTTGAAGTATAAATACAATGCGGAATTGCGCTCCTAAAGCGGAAATTTTGGCGCCTGCGGGCAATGAAGACAGCCTAAAAGCCGCGGTTGATTACGGCGCCGACGCGATATATTTGGGACTAGACAAATATAACGCGCGTGCATCGGCGCGAAACTTTATGCTGGATAATTTGCAAAAATGGCTGAATTACACTCATTTGTTTGGCGTCAAAGTATATCTTGCCGTAAATATTTTGTTAAACGACCAAGAATGCGAAGAAGCATTTCAAACAATAATCAACGCCCATAATATGGGCGTTGATGCCGTTATTGTGCAAGATATCGGGCTAATGAAATTATTGGCTTCCAACGCGCCTGAAATCAAAATTCATTGCAGCACTCAAATGGGCATTCATAATTATTTGGGGGCAAGATGGGCGCTTGATAACGGCGCTAAGCGCGTGATTTTATCGAGAGAGTGTTCGCTTGAGGATATAAAATCCATTTCTCAAAATGTAGATATTGAAATAGAGCATTTTGTTTTGGGCGCGTTGTGCGTTTGCTTTTCAGGCAACTGCTATTATTCGTCCAGAATTGCAGGCTTGAGCGGCAACCGCGGAAGATGCCTTCAGCTTTGTCGCAAAAAGTATTCATTAATAAGCGATAAAAAAACCATAGAAGAGGGATATTTATTAAGCCCGGCTGACCAAAACTTGACGCAATATCTATATGAACTGATAAACGCGGGCGTAACATCGTTTAAAATTGAAGGACGGCTAAAACGGCCCGAATATGTAGCGCAAGCAGTCAAAACAGTAAGAAAAGCCTTAGAAAATAACGCTGTTGACGCCAACGATTTAAACAATTTAAAAATGATGTTTAATCGAGGCGGATATTCGACGGGATATTATAAGAAAGCGTCTAATTATAACAATCTTATATACGCAAAACACCCCGCGCATGGGGGCGTTAATGTGGGTAGAGTTAAAAGCTTTTACAAAGACACTTTGCGATTAGATAGCGATTATATTTTTACCGACGGCGACGGATTTAAAATCTTTAGGGCGGGCGAGGAAGTAGGAAACGCGCTGGCCTGCAACGGCCAATTAAAGTATAGGGGAGAAGTCAAAACGGGCGATGAGGTAAATATTACTTCAAGCGCAAAACTTATAGATTCATTGCAAAGCTATACCAGAAAGTTAAAGGTTAAATTTAAATACGAAATTAAACAAAATTCTCCCATAAAAATAACTGCGCGGCATAACGATGTTTTGGCGGAATACACGTCTGATTACATTGCTTCGCCGGCGATAACGGCAAAAATATCAAAAGACGATGTAATTTCAAGCGCTTCAAGACTAAACGATACGGAATTTGAACTGGAGGATATAGAAATAGATTTAGCAGGAGACGTTTTTATACCAAAATCCGTGCTCAATAATTGCAGAAGAGAGGCGATAAGGCTATTAACAGATGCCGTTATAGCAAAAAATCGTTCTTATAGTAGTATTTTGTCGAATAGAGTACTATGCAAAAACAATTATTCTTATAATTTTAAACCTCTATCGCCCCAAAAAATGATTGTTTTATCCGATATAAATCTTTTTGATAACCAAATCTCAGAGCTTGGCGATATTTTTATTTATAATCCGGACGATTATGAGAGTTTGTCGCCTAAGCCCAGCTTCAATAAACCTATTTATCTAAATTTATTTAACCTTGCTGATTGCGAAGATTTAGAATTATTATTAAAAATTCAAGATTGTATTAAGACTTATGACGGCATAGCAGCCAATAATGTCTATGCTATAGAACTCGCAAAACATCTGGATATGGATTATATAGCGGGGATTGGGCTAAATATTTTTAATAATTATGCAATGGATGTAGGCGCGAAATATTATATTGCTTCGCCTGAAAATTATAAAGGGTTAAAAAACGCTTTTGTCTACTCGTATGGCAAATATCCTTTGATGACAGTTAAATTTTGTCCTATTAAGTCTAATTGCTCAAATTGCGCTTTTAATAAAAATTATTATTTAAAAGACGACCATAACAAACTTCTAAAAATAAAACGCGTTAAGCTTTCAAGGTGTTATTTCCAACTTCTCGATGATGACGCCTTAAATTTACCCTCCAACGAGCAAGGTAATCTTGTGTTATATGACTTTACGGACTATAATAAAAAACAGATTTTTGATATAATGAATAATGTTGATAATCAAAAAAGATATTTTCCTAAGGTAAAATAATTTGAAATGACCTCAAAAGAAGTATTGAATATTATTGAATTCGATAAGGTTTTAAATTTGGCCTCTAACTACGCTATATCGAATATCGCCAAAGAAAGAATTTTAGACACAGTTCCTACAGACGATTTTGAACAGGCAAACTGCGAATTGGATTTAACGTTTGAGGCTTTTAAAATATTATATGAAAAAACAATAGACCCTATTGATTACTTTGACGACATAGCGCCTTTAATTAATAAAGCGCGGATCAACGCCATGCTAAGCTGCGGCGAATTGTTAAAAATAGGCCGCTTAATAAAAAGCGCGCATAACGCGATTTCAAAACTAAAACCTTTTACGGAGTTCGATAAGCTTCAAAATATAGTCGTCGGGATGGTTCCGCTAAAGAAGCTGTTAGATAATATCCAGCTTTGTATTTTGGACGAAAACGAAGTTAACGACCAAGCGTCAGAAAAATTAGCCTCTATTAGAAGAAAGATAGCTAATTGCAAAGCAAATATTAAAGAAAAGCTTAACGCTTATATAAAATCGCCGTCTTATTCTAAATACTTGCAAGACAGTATTATAACCGTCCGCAACGAGCGTTTTGTTATTCCCGTAAAAATGGAATACAAAAGCGAAATTAAAGGTTTATTGCACGATCAGTCATCAAGCAAGGCAACGGCATTTATTGAACCTATACAAGTCGTCGAACTTAATAACCAATTAAAATCATTATTAATAGACGAACAACTAGAAATAGAAAGAATATTAACAGAGCTAACGCTTGAAGTCAACAATAATTCTGATGCGTTAACACAAAACCTAAACTCGCTAATATCTCTTGATATTATCTTTGCCAAGGCGCGATATGCCGAGCATGTAAAAGCCGTAAAGCCAAATCTTATTAAAGATAATTATATTAATATAAAAAAGGGCAGACATCCTTTAATTCCTGCCGATAAAGTCGTTCCAATAGATATTGAATTGGGAAGAGAGCATAAGGTATTAATCATTTCCGGTCCAAATACGGGCGGTAAAACGGTATCATTAAAAACCGTAGGCTTATTTTCCGTAATGGCGGCAAGCGGTTTTATGATTCCCGCTCAAGAAGTATATGTGCCAATTTTTAATAGGGTATTTTGCGATATAGGCGATTTTCAAAGCATAGAAAACTCTTTGAGCACATATTCATCGCATATTAAAAATCTCGTAGATATTACCGATAATCTAACACAAGGAAGTCTCATTTTAATAGACGAAATAGGCGCGGGTACAGATCCCACAGAAGGCGCCGCGCTTGCAATAGGCGTAATTAAATATATACTCAAATACGATGTCTTGGCGGTCATTACCACACACTATTCTGAATTAAAAGAATTTTCCTTGACTCATCCTAATATCCGCAACGCGTCTATGGAATTTGATTATAAAACGCTATTACCCACTTATAAGATCTTGATGGACCTGCCCGGAACCAGCAACGCGCTTGCAATAGCGGGGCATTTGGGATTAAAACAAGATATTCTAAAAGAGGCTAAGCTAGCGATTAATCAAGAAAAACACAATTTCGAAAACGTGCTAAGGCTCGCGCGCGCTCTAAAAACCCAAGCCGAGAAAGAATACGAGCAAGCCCAGTTAGAGCGCGAACAATTACAGAAAAAGATACAAGAAGTTATTAAAGAAAAAGAAGAACTGGCCAAAATTAAAGACAAAATTCAATCCAAAGCCGATCAAGAAGTTAAAGAAATAATAAGACGAAAAACAGAGCAAGCTAACGAGTATTTGGAGCAAATATCTCAAATATTAAAACAAGCCGAATTGGATTCAAGCACGCTTCTTAAAGCAAAACAGTTTAGAACGGCTATTGAAAAACAGCTATATGAAACAGAAGCCGAGCAAAATCAAGATATTTTAGAACTGCCCGCTGAAAAAATAAAAGTAGGTATGAACGCTTATTTGATAAATCTCAATAAAGAATGCATCGTTTTATCTTTGCCCGACAAGAAAAACGAAGTGGAAGTAAGCGTGGGCAATATGAAACTCAATGTCAAGGTTAAAGATTTAGGCATTTTAAAAGATACGGCTTTAAGACAACAAGAGAAAAAAGAGCCAAAAATAAAACCAAAAATTCAAAATGTCGAAGCGATGCCTGTTTCGCAAGCGTTATATGAGATTAATATTTTGGGAAATACTGTAGACGAAGCAGAGGCGAAATTGGACTTATTTATAGATAACGCGCTTAGAAGCAATATGACCGAAATAAAAATCGTCCACGGCAAAGGCACGGGAGCGTTAAGACGCGGAGTTCATGATTATTTAAAAACGCACAGGGCGATATGCGGCTTTAGATTAGGTTTGCCAAACGAGGGCGGCAGCGGAGTAACAATTGTTACATTAAAATCAATGTGATATAATATTTAGGGTGATTTGATGATAGAAACCTATTTTGAGCAAAGTAATACATTAGAAAATCCCAACGCCAACAAAGGCAAGAAGCTTTTTTTCAAAATATTGTTTTATTTATTTATAGCTTTAGGAATTTTCTTGGTAATATTTATACTAAATATGTATCCTATCCAAGAAGGCGTAAGTTGGCAACAGATAGTAATAGGATTGTTATTGTTGCTATTGTTGCCGATTTCATTATTTGTCTCAGCTTTTTTCTTAAAAAAAATAATCAACAACATAAATCCTGTTTTTGATTATGTGTTAAACGGCAGAGATTTTTATATTTTACGAATTTACGACAACGTTAAAAGAAAAAAATTTTTAAAAATTAACGTTTCACAGATGTCTTCGATAGGCAAAATATCATTAGAAAGCTATAATAGATACGCGTCAGATCCTAATATAAAAAAGGTGTTTGCGCTTACCAATCCTCAAAATGAAGAAAATATTTATTATATGTTGTATAACGAAGAGGGCAGAAAAATGCTGTTGCATTTTGAACCCAATGAAGAGTGCATTATGCATATTCGCCGCACCATTGGCAGAGATATAGTTGCAAGGAATTAAAAAGGCGAGCTGATATGATTTACCTAGATAACGCAGCCACTACAAAAATGTATGAAGAGCTGGTAGAGATTTATAAAGAATTCGGATGCGAAAAGTTCTTTAATCCGTCCTCTTTATATAAACCGTCTTTAGATGTCGCGCTAGAAATAAGAAAGGCAAAAGCTAAAATCTTAGAATTTTTCGGCAGCCAGGCGGGCGAGATAATTTTTACAGGCAGCGCGACCGAGGCCAATAACTTGGCAATAAGGGGCGTTCTAAAAAAGAATTCTAAGATAGTAATTTCCGAAGGCGAACATCCGTCCGTTTATAATACGATTCAAGACCTAAAAAACAATGGGGTAGAATGCGAAATCATACCCTTACAAAAAGACGGGCTTATTGATTCCCAAAAATTATATAACTTTGTTTCCCAAAACAAAGATATTCGTTTGGTTTCCGTAATGCATGTAAGCAATGAGACCGGCGCGATTAATAATATTAAAGAAATCGTTCAAAATGTAAAAAAAATTAATCCTTCAATTATATTTCACAGCGACGGAGTTCAGGCCTTTGCAAAAATAGACATAAAAAATTTAGGCGTTGACCTATATAGTATATCAGCACATAAAATAAAAGGCCCTAAAGGTATCGGCGCGCTCTATATTAAAAAAGGAGTCCGCCTAAACCCTATTATTACGGGCGGTGGACAGGAAAATAACTTAAGAAGCGGTACGGAAAACGTAGCCAACATCATCGCTTTTGCCCATGCTGCTAGATTATATAGCCAACAATATGACATTAATAAAATGTTAGAGTTTAGAACGGTATTTTTAGATATTTTGAAGAAAAAAATTTGCGACCTCATTGTTACTACGCAAGAGAACACCAATACCGTTCCTCATATTATTTCTTTAATTATACCTAAAATTAAAGGCGAAACTTTGCTTCATATTATGGAAAGCAAGGATATACTAATAGGGCTTGGTTCGGCTTGTTCTTCAAGGAGCAAGTCAAACCGAGTGTTGCAGGCGATGGGCTATTCGTCAAATTTGTCTGAAAGCTCGTTAAGGATAAGTTTTTCGCCCGATAATTCGCTTGAAGAAGTAATAACCGCAGCCGAAACATTGGCAAGCGCAATTTTAGATTTTAGAAAATAAGGACAGACTATAAGTGCCATGAAAAAAGTAATAATTATTAGATACGGAGAAATTTATTTAAAAGGCGACAACAGAAGCTATTTTGAAAAGCTTTTGGCTGAAAACATAAAATATTCTTTAAACGGTTTCAAATACGACTTAAAAGTTAAAAGAGGCCGTTATATAATATCCGATTTTGAAGACGAAGAGGGTATTATCTCAAAACTCTCTAAAGTCTTCGGCATACATTCTTTTAGCTTGGGATACATGATTCCTTCCGATTTAGAAATCATAAAGCAAACCGCGCTAAGTGTCATAAAACACGGGCAAACTTTCAAGGTTGAAACCAACAGAGCGGATAAAAGATTTCCCAAAAATTCACAGCAAATAAGCGCGGAAGTCGGAGGTTTTATTTTAGAAAAGATTCGTAATCTAAAAGTCGATTTGCATAATCCCGATTTTACCGTTTTTATTGATTTAAGAGAAGACGGCAATACATTTGTCTATTCAGAAATAATACATGGGCAAGGGGGATTGCCCGTAGGCTGCAGCGGAAAGGGTTTGCTTATGCTTTCAGGCGGTATAGACAGTCCCGTCGCGGGCTATATGATGGCTAAAAGAGGTCTAAAAATCAGCGGCGTTCACTTTTTTAGCTTTCCATACACAAGCGAACTGGCAAAAGATAAAGTAATTCAGCTTGCCAAAATTTTATCCGAATATAATAACGGCTTTGATTTGTATATAGTACCGTTTACAAAAATTCAAGAAAAAATCAGCAGCCTTAACACCACTTACACCGTGATTTTGATGCGCAGATATATGATGCGCATAGCCAATATGTTGGCGCAAAAATACGAAAATAAAGCTATTATTACCGGCGAAAGTTTAGGCCAAGTCGCAAGTCAAACTATAGACAGCCTTAGCGCCACAAATAAAATCTCAGATCTTGTTGTGTTTAGACCTTTAATAGGTATGGATAAATCCGAAATAATTACTGTCAGCCAAAAGATTGACGCTTATAATATTTCAATCTTGCCTTACGACGATTGTTGCACAATCTTTGTTCCCAAACATCCTGTGACAAAGCCAAGCATTGAATCCATAGAAAAGCTGGAAAAAATATTAAATATAGACGATTTGGTTCAAGAAGCAGTCGATAATACAGAACTAATAAGTTTTTAACTTGCTTTTGATTGTTTTATTTGATTTTTTCTGTTCTTTATATATTCAATCATTCTGTTTATGAATGATTGCTTTTTGTTTTCAATGTTGCTTTTTGAGCTTACTTCCCATTTAATATTAACCGCTTGAGGGGGGAGGTTATAAATAGAAAAAACTTCTCTCTTTTTATATCTAGGAGCGGAAGATGAATTGGCCAAAACGAGATTTTGGTTATTATTATATTCGACCAAGTCTATATCAGCATAGACTATAGATTTTGGCTTTATAAAGTCAGGCGGTGGGTTATCTTTATATAACGACATAATAATGCTTTTGGTTATCATTGTAGGATATGTTCCGCCCGTTACGTTGCTGGGCAAAGCGCCTTCTTTATCGTTTGAATAATTGCCTAACCACACGCCTATGGTATGTTTCGATGTATAAGATATGCAATAAGCGTCGTTATTTAGCGACGTTTTTAAATAACTGTTAGTTCCGGTTTTTGCGGCAACTTGAAATGGAGAATTTAACCTCCTTGCAGTTCCTTCTTTTGCAGCCGTTTGAAGCATATCTGTAATTAAATACGCCGTGTCTTCGTTAAAGACTCTTTTAGGATTAGGCTTTGATTGATAAATAATTTTGCCGTCTTTAGTGGTAATTTTCTTAACCAACGAACATTTATCAAAGAAACCGCCATTGGGGAAAGCTGTATACGCTTGCGTCAAGTCATATAATGAAACGCCCTTATATAATCCGCCCAAGGCCAAACTTAAGCCGCTGTCTTGCTCTTCTAAATCAATATTAAGCTTTTTTAAATACTCTGTAGCCGTGTCAATTCCTATTGTTTTTAAGGTTTTTACGGCTGCTATATTATTCGATGCACTGATAGCTTTTCTAACGCTTATCCACCCTTCATGTTTTCCATTATAATTTTTTGGGCTGTAGCCGTCATAGTTAATTGGTTCGTCCAATATTAAAGTCGCGGGCGTAATTAATTTAGATTCAATTGCCGGCGCGTAAACCGCCAAAGGCTTGATAGTAGAAGCGGGCTGCCTTTTGGTAAATATTAAATTTTCGGCAGATTCAATCATACCTACCACTCCAAAAGTTTCATTGTCTATAATTATGCCCGCATATTCAGGATATCGGCCATATTCGTTAACCGTTTGTGAAATATAGGCGTCAAAAGATTGTTTTAAGATATCCTGAGCTTTGGAATCATAATAAGTATAAATAATACAATCCGCCAAATCCTTATGCGTTCCGTTAATTAATTCGCATGCTTGGCTTACTGCTATTCTGCTGTATATACTTTGGTAATTATCGCTTTTATGCGACGCTATTTTTAAAGGCGTATTGAGCGCTTCTTGATATTGTTCTTTAGTTATAAAACCGTTTTTATGCATGGCATTTAGGACTATTTTTTGCCTTGTTTTTAAATTTTCAAAATTTGTATATGGATTATATTTTGCAGGGGAATTAATTATAGCGGCAAGCGCCGCAGCTTGAGCTATATTAAGGTTCTTTGCGGGCGCAGAAAAATAAGTTTTCGCGGCCGAATCAATTCCATACAACCCGTTTCCAAAATAGATAATATTTAAATATTTTTCTAAAATCTCATCTTTAGAATATTGTTTTTCTAGCTGTTTAGTTATTCGTAATTCTTTTAGTTTTCTTTTTAGCGTTCGTTCGTTGCTTAAGTGCGTGTTTTTAACTAATTGCTGGCTTATAGTAGAAGCGCCTTCTTTAAATGAAAAAGACTTTAAATCTTTAAAAAGCGCGCCCATAACTCGTATGTAATCAATTCCTTTATGCTTATAAAACCTTTTGTCTTCTATGGCTATAAAAGCTTTGGGAACATAATCGGGCAATTCTTTAAGTCTAACCGCGTTGCCGTATTGACCGTTATAGTCAAGCGTTACCAAATCATCGCTTAAAATTTTAATTGATTTGCCTAAATTATCTATAGTCTTTTTATCCAAATCAATATAATCAATAGAAAGAACATAAATAAAAGCGCTTAAAAAAAGAATAAAGAAAACTACCCCTAAAATTGACGCCAGCGCTATTATATATTTTTTGAACTTCATAATTCTAGTATTTATTTTCTTTCAAAATTTATTATCTTTTGCGATAAAAGAATTAACTTGTCTAAATTCAAGGTTTAATATATAATTAAAAAATAATTTGACCATAATTTGTAAAAAGGAAACGCGAATGTTTTACCATATAATCACTTACGGCTGCCAGATGAATGTACACGAATCAGAAAAGCTGGCAGGTATTTTGGAAAACCTAGGCTATGTTCATACGCCTGAAAAAGAAAACGCTGACGTGATAATTTTTAATACCTGTTGTATTAGAGATACTGCGGAAAGGCGCGCTTTAAGCAATATCGAAAAATTAAAACTCTTAAAAAATAAAAAACCCGATTTAATAATCGGCGTTTGCGGCTGTCTTCCTCAGCAGGAATCGGCTAGAAATCATATTGAAACCAAAATGCCCCATGTGGATTTGGTCTTTGGAACGCATAATATTCATAATTTGCCGCAATTATTAGCCGATTGTCAAAACGAAAGAAGGCGCATCTTTGAAATTTGGGGCGAGAAAAAGGGCTTGCAGCCCGCTAATACCCCTGTTTCAAGAACGAGCGGCGTTAACGCTTGGGTTAATATAACTTACGGCTGCAATAACTTTTGCACTTACTGCGTTGTGCCTTACGTAAGGGGTAGAGAGATAAGCCGTCCTATGTCCGAAATATTGGACGAAGTAAAGAGACTGCTTTCCGATGGCAGATATTCCGAAATTACGCTGCTTGGCCAAAATGTCAATTCATACGGTAACGATCTAGGCGACGGCAGCACTTTCTCCAAATTATTAAAAGAAGTCGCTCAACTTGACGGCGAATTTAGGGTAAGCTTTTTGACTTCGCATCCGAAAGATTTTAAGAACGAAGTCATAGATACTATAGCCCAATACGATAAAATTTCTAAATCAATCCATTTGCCTATTCAAAGCGGAAGCAATTCAATTTTAAAAGCAATGAACAGAAGATATACCCGCGAATATTACCTTGAAAGGATTGAATATTTAAGAACCAAAATACCCAACGTGGGAGTCTCCAGCGATATAATTGTAGGCTTTCCGGGCGAGACCGAGCAAGACTTTGAGGATACTTTGGACTTGGTAAGAAAGGTTAGATTTAACAACCTTTATATGTTTATGTATTCGCCCAGAAAAAATACGCCGGCGGCCGGCATGCCTAATCAAATAGAGCAATCCGTAAAAAAAGAGCGCGTAAAAAAGCTAATAGAGCTCCAAAGAGGAATAATGCGCGAAATCGCAAAAGAATGCGTAGGCAAAAAATACAGGGCGTTAATTATAGAGCATAAAGATGGCGTTTTATCCGCTACTACGGATTGCGGAAAATTAGTTTTTATAGAAAACAGCGACGATAAAAATCTTGTAGGAAAGTTTTGCGAGCTTTTGATAACCAAAACCAAGAGCGGTCGATTGGTGGGGGATTTAGTATAGATGCCGTTATCGCCAATGATGAAACAATATATGGCTATCAAAGAACAGTATAAAGATTGCCTGTTATTTTATCGTTTGGGCGATTTTTATGAAATGTTCTACGACGACGCCATTATTGCAAGCCACGAACTTGAATTAACCTTAACAGGCAGGGATTGCGGTCTTGAAGAGCGCGCGCCTATGTGCGGCGTGCCTTATCATTCGGTGGACGCTTACATAGCAAAATTAATTGAAAAAGGATATAAGGTCGCTATCTGCGAACAGACCACTTTGCCCGAAGAGAGCAAGGGAATAGTCGAAAGAGAAGTAACGCGAGTGATTACGCCCGGCACAGTAATCGACGCCAATATGTTGGACGAAGGGCGGAATAATTATATAGCTTGCGTTTATCTTAATAACACGCCCATGGATTTTGAATTGGGCGTAAGTTGGGCGGATATAAGCACCGGCGAGTTTAATTATTTGGAAATAAAACAAGATCCTTTAAACCAGCTTAACGAAGTATTGATAAGGATTAACCCTTCAGAAATTATATGCAACGAGGAAATGCTGGCCCAAAGCTACAGCCTTAACGCCGTTAAATTTAATCAAATCCCAAAATTTAGCGTCTATTACGAATGGGCTTTTGATTTTGATAACGCATGGAATAATCTTTCTAAAAACGGCTCTCAAACCTTAATAGACAAAACAAAGAAATTGGCGGTTATAGCTTCGGGCGCTTTGATAGAATATCTAATAGACACTCAAAAAAGACAGATTACATATCTAAACGGCTTTAATGATTTTAAAGATAATAAATTTCTAATATTAGACAACACCGAAAGGCGCAATTTAGAGTTATTTGAAACTATAATTGACCGAAAAAAGCGCGGTTCGCTGTTAGGCGTGATTGACAATACCAAAACAAGCATGGGCGCGCGTTTGCTTAGGCGCTGGCTAGAGCAGCCGTCCGTAAATAGTCAATCAATTAATATGCGCCTTGACGGCGTGGAAGAATTAGTAAATAATCCTATTTTAAGAGAAAATCTAACCAAATCACTTTCCAAAATAAACGATATCGAACGCTTAAGCAGCAAGATAGCATATGGCAGCGTAAATCCAAGAGAATGTATCGCTATAAGCAATTCTTTAAAAAATGTAGAAAATGTCTTTAATTGCTTGGCTCAAGTTAAATCAAAAATTTTATATGAATTATATCAAAACTTCGACGGCGTTCAAGATATAGTTTATTTAATCGACAACGCCATTGACGAAAATCCGCCCGCAGTATTAAAAGACGGCGGATATATCAAAAAAGGTTATAACCAAGAATTAGATGAATTAAGAGATATTGGAACTCACGGCAAACAACTTATTGCTGCTCTGGAGGCTAAAGAAAGAGAAGAAACAGGCATAAAAAACCTCAAAATAGGCTTTAATAAGGTATTTGGCTTTTATATTGAAGTTACCAACTCCCAACTCGATCAAGTACCGTATCGCTACCAAAGAAAACAAACTTTGGTGGGCGGAGAAAGGTTTATAACGCCCGAACTAAAAGAATTAGAATCCAAAATCTTAGGCAGCGAAGAAAAGGCGATTAAGCTAGAGCAAAAACTATACGGCCTGATAATAGACGACTTAAAAGCATATGTTCCTAAAATTAAAAAGATTTCACAAGATATAGCTCTAATTGATTGCTTGGTGTCTTTTGCCTCAGTATCTTGCGAAAATAATTACATAAAGCCTAAAATCGACGACAAAATAAACTATTTAAAAATTATAGAAGGCAGACATCCCGTCGTAGAAAAATACTTAAAAGACAATGAATTTGTGCCCAACGATACATATTTGGACTCCAAAGACAATAGAACATTAGTCATAACCGGTCCCAATATGGCGGGCAAAAGCACATATATGCGTCAGGTGGCCTTAATAGCAATTCTGGCGCATATGGGCTGCTTTGTGCCGGCAAAAGAAGCGCATATTCCTATTTTGGATAGAATATTTACAAGAATTGGAGCAAGCGACGAGTTAGCTTACGGCCACAGCACCTTTATGGTCGAAATGACCGAAATGTCGCACATATTAAAAAACGCTACCTCTAAAAGCTTGTTAATTTTGGATGAAATAGGCAGAGGCACATCTACCTTTGACGGTCTAAGTATTGCTTGGGCAGTCATGGAATATGTATCTACCGAACTAAAAGCGATGACGCTGTTTGCGACGCACTATCATGAGCTGACAGAACTAGAAGGCGTATTTGAGGGCGTAAAGAATTATAGGGTTTTGGTTAAAGAATACAACAAGTCAATCATTTTCTTGCATAAAATCGCGCGGGGCGGCGCTAATAAGAGTTTCGGTATAGAGGTAGCCTCATTAGCGGGTTTGCCTCAATCAGTAATTGAAAAAGCCAGAAAAATCTTAAAGATATTAGAAGAGAACGATATCAGTTATCATGAGCGTGTTAACGCTTTGACGGGCAGACAGCTGTCAATGTTTGATCAATTAAGTTTTTCGGGTTATGAGCAAATCAAAAACATTCTCAACGAAATAGATGTAAACACAATCACGCCCGTTCAGGCCTTAGAGATACTGGCCGACTTAAAAGAAAAGGCTAAAAAATTATGAGCAAAATTAATATCTTAGACAGCGAAATATACAATTTAATTGCGGCGGGTGAAGTTGTAGAAAGGCCTTCTTCAGTAGTAAAAGAATTGGTAGAAAACAGCATAGACGCGGGCGCAGATAATATTACCGTGGAAATTAAAGAAGGCGGAATAAAATATATTAAAGTATCTGATAACGGATTAGGTATTCCAAAAGACGACTTAAAGAAAGCTCTACTTCCGCACGCTACCAGCAAAATATCCAGTAAAGATGATTTACTTGCAATAAGCACATTAGGCTTCAGGGGCGAGGCTTTGGCTAGCATCGCGGCCGTAAGCAAGGTAAAAATATTATCAAGACCCTCCGGTAGCGAATTGGGCGCGCAAATAATTTGCCAGGGCGGTCAATTCTCAGAAGTCATCGAACAAGGTTCTCCTTTAGGAACGATTGTAACGGTGGAAGATTTATTTTTTAACGTTCCCGCAAGAGCCAAATTTTTAGGAAAACCTACGACGGAAGAAAATAACATTACTAATTATATAACCAGATTAATACTATCCAATCCAAACATTGCGCTAAAATATATAGTAGATGAAAAAGTCGTTTATCAATTTGGCGGGAAAGGCGAAGAATCGGCTATTTTTACGATTTATGGACAAGAAGCGTTGGATAATTGCCTGTATATTTCCGAAGATTACCCGCTATTAAAAATACGCGGTTATATTTGTGCGCCAAATTACACTAAGCCTAATCGAACATACCAGACCGTTATTATAAACGGTCGTTATGTTAACAACGAAACCGTGTCTTTGGCGATTTATAACGCTTATAAAGACCTCTTAATGAAAAGGCAGTATCCTTTTTACGTACTGTATTTGACGATACCTTATGACAAAATTGACGTCAACGTCCATCCCAACAAATTGGACGTTAGATTTTGGGATAAAGGTTACGTTTACAGAACGATTTTTTCCTCTATTCAGCGCGCATTGAATAAAAACAGGTTTATAAAAGAAATTGGCTTAAATAATTCGCCATATCAAGAAATTACTCGCGTAGACCAAGAAACACAAGAAATAAAAGACGAGAGCATAAAAAAAGATAATCGATCAAACAACAACATTATTGAAAATAAAAACACGTTTAATTTTCATATCGAACAATTTGCTAACGCTTCAGATACTTTAAATGATGACGGCGGCAAAATGACATTGCTGCTGGCTAAACTTGCCGATATTAAGACAAAGGATCAGGCAGAAAAAGAGCAATTGAGTTTTCATCAGACAGAAAATAATATTAATTTAATTAATTTAATGCCTCAAAAACCCGTTATTTTAGGCGTTTTATTTAACACTTATGTATTGATTGAATTTGACAATAATTTATATATAATAGACCAGCACGCCGCTCACGAGAGATTATTGTTTGATAAATTTATGCAAAGCATAAACGACAATAACAACGAAATTCAAGATTTGCTGGTGCCGTATGTTTTTTGCGTCAACCATCTAGAGTATAATAAAATACTTCAAATCACTGAAGAGCTTCATAATCTCGGATTTGATATATCGGAATTTGGCAGCTTGACTTTCAAGATTTCGTCAGTACCGTTTATGTTATCCGAAATTAATTTAAAAGAATTTATCGCGGAAGTGTTAGGCGACGAATTTTATAAAAACATTAGCGCCGCGTCTATCTTAAGGGACAAAATCGCAAGCGCTGCATGCAAAGCTGCAATTAAGGCCGGGGATAGTATAAAGGAAAACGAAATTATATCTTTAATAAATCAAATAAATACTTCGCAAACGCAATTATTATGTCCTCACGGACGACCTATAATTACTAAAATCAGCAAGAAAGAAATTGAAAAATGGTTCAAGAGAATAGTTTGATAGTTATAGGCGGACCTACCGCAGTAGGCAAAAGCGCTTTTGGATTAGAATTGGCTCAAAGGATAAACGGCGAAATAGTATCCGCCGATTCGATGCAAATTTATCGCGGAATGGATATAGGAACGGCAAAGCCTTCTTTGGAAGAAAGACAAATCGTTAGACACCATATGATTGATATTCTAGATGTCAACGACGAATATTCCGCCGAGCAATATAAAGACGACGCCGATATAATAATCCAAGATATTACAAATAGAAATAAAACTCCAATTATTTTAGGTGGAACGGGATTTTATATTAGGGCCTTGTTATACGAGCATAACTTCGGCTTTGCCCCCAAGAATCAAGAAATAAGGGATAAATATAAAAAAATATTAGAATTATACGGCAAAGATTATTTGCATGGCTTATTAAAAGAAAAAGACTATGAATCGTCGTTAAAAATTCATCCCAACGATACCAAAAAAGTCATTAGGGCGCTGGAAATATACGAAGTAAGCGGTCAAAAAAAATCGGCAATAGCGCAAAAAGAACAGAAAAAAAGATATGACTTTAAGATGTATGTCTTATATTGCGACAGAACCGAATTATACGATCGAATTAATAAAAGAGTAGACGAGATGATTAATAAGGGTCTGATTGACGAAGTGAAAAGTCTAATTGAAAACGGCGCTGATATAAACAGCCAAGCAATGCAGGGCATTGGATATAAAGAAACTGTTGCTTATTTAAACAACCAGATATCTAAAGAAGAATTAATAGAACTTATAAAACAACACACTAGAAACTACGCTAAACGCCAATTAACGTATTTTAAGGGGATAAAAGACGCAATTTGGATAGATATTCATAGTACTATGTCAGACATAGTAGTATGAAATCATGCAAAAAGGATAAAAAACGATGAAAATTGAGCAGTTTATTGAGCAAGCAGAGAAAAAATGCCTAAATCAATTTAAAGAAATTGAAGAAATAGCCTTAAAAAACCAGCAAAAAGTTCTTGACGCCTTTAGAGAATGCAAGATAGGGCTTCAACATTTTAACGGCTCTACGGGATACGGATATGGAGACACGGGACGTGAAAAACTAAACGAACTATTTGCGCGCGTCTTTAAAACGCCTAAGGCCTTAATCTCTCCGCACATAATGAGCGGCACTCACGCGTTGGCCTTGTGCTTATACGGCATATTAAGACCGGGCGATTTAATAGTAAGCATTTCGGGTAGGTTATACGATACTTTAGAAGAAATAGTTTTTAAGGAAGGCAACGGCTCCTTAAAAGACTTTGGAATTAAATATAGCCAAATCGAATTAATTAACGGCGAATTTGATTTTGAAAAAATAGAGCATTTTTTAACGACCAATAAAGCTAAATTAGTTTTCATTCAAAGGTCAAGAGGCTACGAATGGACAAAAGCCAGGTCTATATCCCAAATAAAAGAAGTATGTTGCTTTGTCAAAAAAATAAGTCCTCAATCCGTCATTATGGTAGATAACTGTTATGGCGAATTTGTAGACACTATTGAACCTTTTGAAGCGGGCGCGGATATTTTCGCCGGCTCGTTAATTAAAAACCCCGGAGGCGGAATAGCGCCTACCGGCGGATATATTTGCGGCAGAGAATATTTGGTTGATTTAGTCGCAGGCAGGCTCACTGCGCCTAATTTAAAAGACGAGATAGGCTCGTATTCGGAAGGTTATAGACTGTTTTATCAAGGTTTATTTTTAGCGCCTCACATTGTCGGACAAGTTCAAAAAGGCTCATTATTAATAAGACGCGTTTTTTCCGATTTAGGATTTAAAGTACTACCTTCGGCGGAAGAAAAGAATAACGATATTATAACTTCCATTGAATTTGATGACGCCGAAAAATTAATAGAATTTCATAGAACGATTCAATACTGCTCTCCGGTTGATAGCTATGTAACATTGTATCCCTGGGACATGCCCGGATATACTAACCAAGTAATTATGGCAGCGGGAACTTTTGTGCAAGGCTCTTCAATAGAATTAAGCAGCGACTCGCCAATCAAAAAACCTTACATCGCGTATTTGCAAGGCGGATTGACATACGAACACATCAAAATCGCTCTTATGATGTGTTTGGAAAGATTGAAACTAATTTAGAGAAATTAAGTTAAAGATAATCAACGCAAATTAATACTTTCTAATAAGTCCAACTACAAGCCCCAAAATCTCGGCTTCTTCTACGATGATAGGGTCATATTTATCGTTTTCGGGCATTAGCTTAATATATCTGCTGTTGTTGTCCAAATAAAATCTTTTTACCGTGGCTTCTCCATCAATTAATACCGCAACTATTTCACCGTTATTGGCGATAGACTGTTTTCTAACCACAATTTTATCGCCGTCTAAAATTCCGGCATTAATCATGCTGTCGCCCTTAACAGTTAATAAAAAAAGTTCGCCGCTTGCAAACATATCAAGAGGCAGGGGAAATACGTCTTCGACATTTTCAATAGCGGTAATAGGCGCGCCAGCCGTAATCTTACCTACCAAAGGAACATCGACCAATTCTTTTTTAGGAAAATCGGAGTATTCGTTAACGATTTCCAAAGCGCGCTTATGGTTATCAACCTTTCTTATGTAACCATAAGCTTGCAACCTATTCAAAGTATAATGCGCTGTGGCGGTAGAGGTTATATTTAAAGCCTTGCAAATCTCTCTTACGGTAGGCGGATAGCCGTATCTGGTGATATATTTTTTTAGATATTCCAATACCTTTTCATCTTTTGGATCCAAGGGCCTTCTTTCCATATCATTTCTCCTTATATAAGTTTAATGATATTATAACATAAAATTAAACATATTGCAAACATTCGTTTTTATCAGTCATCGTCTCGTAAAATTACCTTCCTTACAGCATTCTTTCTGATATCAGTGTCTATTGCGGCATAGTGTTTTTTAGTCGTATTTACGTCGCTGTGGCCCAAAACATCCGCTACAATATATATATCGCCTGTAGCCCTATACAATTCTGTGCCAAAAGTGCTTCTTAATTTATGCGGCGTAATCTTTTTTAGAGGGCTTACGATTCTTGCGTATTTTGTAACTAGATTTTGGACTGCCCTTACCGATATTCGTTTATTCTGAATAGATAAAAATAACGCGCGCTCTTCTTTAGGAACGTCTTCTAAATTCAGACGTTGCTCTAAATATTTTTTTAAAGCAGCAGCCACCTCATCTGAAAAATATAATATCGTAGAATTTCCGCCTTTTCTAATGACAGTAAATGCGTTTGAGTCAAAATCAATATCTTCTATATTTAACCCGACAAGCTCGCTGATTCTTATGCC
>DATCJN010000059.1:0-30116 GCA_036562755.1 Clostridia bacterium
GGACATAGAATATTCCATATCCGAAGTGGTGTATAAAAAAGCCGACGAGTGCCTACTTAATCTATTAGAAAACATATCCTTAGAAGACATAGTCATCCATTACCGAAAAATCAACACCCAAAACATCACATTCAGCATCTAGCGCCTAAAAAATAGGCGCATTTTTTTATCAAAAAAGATGTCAAAAATGCTTGACAAGGAATATATTTATAGTATAGTATTAATTCATACTATTCATATAGGAATAATGTATATTAAAAATGGAGATGAAATTATGAAAATAGCAAAATCTTTAACAGACCTTATAGGCAACACGCCTTTGTTAGAATTGACCAACTACAACAAAGTACACAACTTAAAGGCCAAAATAGTAGCCAAACTGGAATACTTTAACCCCGGCGGCAGCGTAAAAGACCGCATAGGTTATTCGATGTTAGTCGATGCCGAAAGAAGAGGGCTTATCAACAAAGATACTCATATTATTGAACCCACCAGCGGTAACACGGGTATAGCGCTCGCTTGGGTTAGCGCTTCAAAGGGCTACAAACTTACGCTGACAATGCCCGAAACCATGAGCGTAGAAAGACGCAATTTATTAAAAGCGTTGGGCGCCAATATTGTATTGACCGAAGGCAGCTTAGGCATGAGAGGAGCTATCCAAAAAGCGCTTGAGCTGGCAGCGCAAGATCCCAACTCTTTTATACCTCAACAGTTTGAAAACCCCGCCAACCCTCAAATTCATATTGAGACCACGGCTCAAGAAATAATGAGAGACACCGAGGGCAAGCTTGATATATTCGTAGCAGGCGTCGGAACAGGCGGAACCATAAGCGGCGTAGGCAAGGTTTTGAAAAACCATAACAAAAATATTCGCGTAGTGGCGGTAGAGCCTCAAAGCTCGCCCGTATTATCAGGCGGCTCTCCCGGCCCTCACAAGATACAGGGCATAGGCGCAGGATTTGTGCCCAAGACTTATTCGCCCGAAGTGGTCGATGAAATCATACAAGTTGCGGACGCGGACGCTTTTGCGACTTCCAAAGACGTGGCAAAAGCCGAAGGTTTGCTGGTAGGCATTTCCTCGGGCGCTGCGTTATGGGCGGCTACGCAATTAGCCAAAAAGCCTGAAAACGAAGGCAAGACAATAGTAGTAGTTCTTCCCGATACCGGCGAAAGATATTTGTCCACGCCTTTGTTTAGCTAAAGCAAAAAAATATTTTTAATCTTAAGTCATATTAAGGTATAATAAAATAAATTATTTAGGAGATAGTTATGAAGGAATTAGGATTCAACACTAAGTCCCTCCACGCGGGGCACAAAATCGACGAGACAGGCGCGCGCGCCGTTCCAATTTTCCAGACGACGTCTTACGTCTTCAAAAACTCGGATCATGCGGCGGCGTTGTTCAGCCTTAGCGAAAGCGGCTATATTTACTCCCGCATCAATAACCCTACGGTAGCCGTTTTGGAAGAGAGAATAGCGGCGCTCGAAGGCGGCGTAGGCGCAGTCGCCACATCCAGCGGTATGGCCGCAATTTTATACGCAATCCTTAATATCGCAAGCGTAGGCGACGAGATTATTTCGGTCAGCACGCTATACGGCGGAACTTACACCTTATTCCACGACCGCTTTTATTCTCAATACGGCATTAAGGTGCACCTAATCGACCCCGAAGACTTCGAAGGTATCGAAAAGGCCATCAATCCCAAGACCAAAGCTATATACTTTGAGACAATAGGCAATCCCGGCATTAATATTCCCGACGTAGAAAGATTGGCAGATATCGCAAAACGCCATAAGGTAGCCTTGATAGTGGATAACACTTTCGGCACTCCTTACTTGTTTGACGCTAAAAAATGGGGCGTCAATATCGTAGTCCACTCTTTAACCAAATACCTTGGCGGACACGGCAACAGCATCGGCGGCGTCGTAGTGGATTTAGGCAACTTTGATTGGCGCGCAAGCGGAAGATATCCTCAGTTTACCGAACCCGATGTTACATACCATAACCTCGTTTACGCCGATTTGCCCGGAGCGTATATTATCAAGCTAAGAGTTCAATTGTTAAGAGATACCGGCGCGTGCATTAGCCCCTTTAACGCGTTCTTGATTTTGCAGGGCATTGAAACTCTGTCTTTAAGAGTCGAAAGACATTCAAGCAACGCTTTGGCTATAGCAAAATACCTAAAGAGCCATCCTCAAGTAGAATGGGTTAACTATCCCGGACTTGAAGGCGACAAATATTACGAACGCAAGCAAAAATATCTGCCCAAAGGCGCAGGCGGAATCTTTACCTTCGGCATAAAAGGCGGAGTTCAGGCTGGCAAGAAGTTTATAGACGGGCTGAAGCTGTTCTCGCTGCTGGCTAACGTGGCGGACGCACGCTCATTGGTAATACATCCCGCTTCCACAACACACTCGCAATTATTAGACGAGGACCTCAAAAAAGCCGCCGTTCAGCCCGAACTTATTAGATTGTCCATAGGTCTGGAAGACGTAGAAGACCTAATAGAAGATCTGGAACGTGGCTTTAAAGCGGCAAGAGAGTAAAGAGATTTTATTAAAAAAGGAAGGCTAAACAGCCTTCCTTTTTTATTCTGCCCTTTAGCATAGTAAGGCGGGGATTTACATAACATAGAATTATGAACTCGCCTAAGAAATCCGAGCAGGTTGTTATAAAAACTGCTCCCAGCATAAATAAAGCAGATTTTGAGGCCGCCGAGGCGGTATTGCCCAGAACCCAAGCGCAAACTTATTCAAAATCACATACCTTTGTTTACGGCGCTATGGTTTTGGGCGTTTGTTCTTTTTTGGCTAAGTTAATGGGCGCGATTTTTAGAATTCCATTAACGCATATTTTAGGCGCGGAAGGCGTGGGCTTATACCAAATGGTTTTTCCGCTCTACGCGCTTTTATTGACCATTTCGTCTGGCGGTTTGCCCTCGGCGCTTTCCAAAATAATAGCCGAATTTACCGCCAAAGGCCAAAAAGATATGGCGCGCAAAGCGCTAGCCACCGCGCTTATTACTTTAACCGCTTTTGGCGCTGTCTGCGCCCTTATAATTTTGGCGTTGCATAGAGTAATAGCCGCCGCACAAGGCAACGAGGACGCGGCGTTAAGCTATATAGCGATAGCTCCCAGCATAGTTTTGGTGGCGGTTATTTCGGCGTTTAGGGGATATTTCCAGGGCAAACAAAATATGTTCCCCAGCGCCCTTTCTCAAATAATAGAGCAGTTTGTCAAAATGGCGGCAGGCTTAAGCCTAGCCTTTGTTCTAAAAGGTTACGGCTTGACTATGGGCGTCTTTGGCGCAATAATGGGCGTTACCTTATCCGAACTTGCCGCTATGCTAGTAATCATATGGCAATACTATAAGGACAAAGACCGCCTGAAATTAATTTATCCAAAAGGCGAGTTAAAGAAATATGTTAAATTGATTTACGCCATATCCATTCCGATGACCATAAGCTCCATAATAATGCCCATTACCCAATTAATTGACAGCGTCTTGGTTATAAATATCCTCTCCAAAACGTTCAGCGCGGGAGTTTCTACCGCGCTATACGGATTGTTTTCGGGCGCGGTAAGCTCGCTTGTAAATATGCCCGTAGTCTTGCTGATTTCTATCTCAATAGCCTTAATACCTTCCATTGTTGCGTCAAAAGCTAAAGGGCATATAGGCTCGGTTGAGGCCAAGTCTTCGCTTGCGCTAAAACTTACCATATTATTTTCATTGCCGTGTTTTGCGGGACTGTTGATTTACGCTCGTCCCATAATAGACTTTTTATACGGAGGCGGATTAAAGGTAGGCGAAGTAAACGAACCGTTAATCGCCACAAGGCTTTTGTCTATATATTCGATTTCGGTAGTCTTTGTAAGTATTTTGAGCGTAACCTCGTCGATTTTGCAGTCTTTAGGCTATAACTTCGCGCCCGTAAAAAACCTTTTAATCGGCGCGGCGATAAAGATAATATTAAATCTAATACTGCTAAATTTCATAGGAATATACGGCGCGCCCGTCTCCAGTCTGGTTTGTTACGCAGTCGCCATGACGCTCAACCTGATATCCCTAAAAAAGCGGGTTAAAGTGAAAATAGAAATAATAAATTTTATCCTAAAGCCGATAATCGCAGCCGGATTTATGGGCTTGTGCGCCTATTATTCGTATAAGCTGTTTTGCTACGCGTTTGATTATAGGTTGGCTTTATTGTTAGGCATAGCCTTGAGCGCGGCGGTATTTTTGGGGCTTTGCCTTGTGATGAACATTTTAACCGAGCAAGAAATCGCCGATATTCCTATATTAAAGAAATTGATAAAAAAAGAAGCCGTATCAAAATAAAATCCGCTGCAGAGAGCGGGTTTTTTGTTTTATAGGGCTGGTAAAATTTGTTATAATTTCGATATAAAACCAAATAAAGAAGGAAGAAAGCTTTGACTAAGGAAGTTTTAAAAAACAAGCAAGAATATAGTTTTGAAGACCTAATTGATATAATGAAAATCTTAATGGGGCCCGACGGCTGTCCTTGGGATAAGGCCCAAACCCACCAGAGCATAAGAATGAACGCCATAGAAGAAGCCTACGAAGTGGTGGACGCCATCGACCAAAACGACAAGAAAAAAATGGTGGAAGAATTGGGCGATTTGTTATTGCAGTCAATCTTTCACTGCATGATTGCAGAGCGCGACTCCGAATTTACCCTAAAAGAAGTAATAGACGCGCTGTGTAAAAAATTAATATTTAGACATCAGCATGTCTTCGGCGAAGTAAAGGCGCAAAATGCCGCCGAAGCTCTGTCCACCTGGAACAGCGCCAAAGCGGAGGAAAAGCATTTAAAGACAGTGACCCAGGATATGAAAGAGCTGCCCAAACATTTTCCCGAACTGTTGAGAGCCCAAAAAGTTCAAAAGAAGGCGGCATCGGTTGGATTTGATTTCGAAACCATAGAACATTCTATGCAAAAAACGGACGAAGAAATAGCCGAATTAAAAGCCGAGCTTAAGAGCGGCAATATAGAAAAAGCCAAAAAAGAGCTGGGCGACTGCCTGTTTTCTTTGGTTAATATGGCTAGAATGCTAAAAGCTGACGCCGAACTATGTTTAAAAGCCACTACAGATAAATTTATTAACAGATTTGAACAAATCGAAAACGCCGTTATCAAAAGCGGCAAGCCTTTTAGCCAATACACCCTGGAAGAATTGGACAAAATATACGATCAAGCAAAAGAGCGAGAATGAGAATAGGCAAAATTGAGTTAGCGGAAGGCGCCATATTGGCGCCCATGGCAGGCTTTACCGAGCCCGGCTTTAGAGCGGTTTGCGCGGCAAGCGGCGCAGTTTTGACGGTTACCGAAATGGTAAGCGCCAAAGGCCTGTTTTATAACGGCGAAAAGACGATAGAATTATTGCATACTTCAGATTATGAAAAAATACGAGCAGTTCAAATTTTCGGCTCTGAACCCGAAATTATGGCGGCCGCCGTCCAAAGCCCGTATTTGCGAAAATTTGATATTATAGACATCAATATGGGCTGTCCCGTAAACAAAGTAGTAAAAAACGGCGAGGGCAGCGCGCTGATGAAAAATTTGCCGCTGGCGTCCAAAATCATTACCGCGGTAAAAAAGGCGGCGGGAGATAGGCCCGTAACCGTAAAATTTAGGCTAGGCTTTGACGAGAATCACAAAAACTATATAGAATTTGGCAAGATGTGCCAAGACAGCGGAGCGGACGCCATAGCCTTGCACGCCCGAACACGAGCTCAGTTATACGGCGGTCAAGCCGATATAGAGGCGTGGGGCAAGCTAAAAGACGCCGTAAGTATTCCCGTAATAGCTAACGGCGATATTAAAGACAAGCAGTCTTACGAGCTAGCACTAAAAATTGCCGACGGAGTTATGATAGGCCGCGCGGCGCTGGGACATCCCCAAATATTTTCCGAAATCTTAGGCAAGAGTTGTTCTTTGAGCCCTATCCAAGCTGTAAGAATGCATTTAAACGAACTATTAAAATATTTTGAGCCTGAAGAAACGGCAATCAATTTTAGAAAACACGCTCACCATTACCTAAAAGGCATTCCAAATTCAAGAGAGATAAAAAACAAAATTAATCAGATTACCGATATAGACGAATTAACAGCGCTGCTGGAGAGCGCCTTAAATAATCTTTCACAGGGAAATTGCGGCGATAATATAATTTAATATAATGAAAATCGCCGTTATCAACTCCACTACCGTCAAAGATTTTGCCCTGTCCCAATTACAACAAGTCAGCGATGTCGACGTAATTATTTTTGCTTTCGGCGTAACGGGCGACGTAGATTTAGCCCAAGAATTAAGCGGCGAGTCTAAAACTTACGCCGAGTTGGTCTTGCTTTCCATTACAAAAAACTGCATAGTAATAGCCGGCATGGACACCAATTTTTTGGGAGTCAAACACAAATCTACAATTATTATAGAAGAGGGGCATATTTTAGACATTCATGATATGGTGCATATCTTCGACCATAAATACGAAAAAGGCAAAGGCTTTAAGATATACGACACCAAAAAAGGCAAGATAGGGCTTCTCATCCATAACGACATTTTATTCCCGGAAAGTTCAAGGCTTTTGGCGGTGTGCGATTGCGATATTTTAATAACCCTTATCGACTACGGCTTGCCTAAGGATTCTATGGTTATGGCGCGCTCGGCGTCGCTGTCCAACGGGATTTTTAACGTCTGTTCGGAGCCTGCCGTTAGCTACTTATGCGATCAAAACGGCGCCGTAAAGTTTTATTCAAAGAAGAACTTTTTTGAGATGAACTTTGAGATAAAAAAAGACAAGTCCATGCTAAAATCCCGCCAAAAAGAAAAATATAAAGAAATATTTTCTAATTTCTTATAATCAACCATTTCACATTTTGAAATTATGGTTATATAATGTTCTAAAAACACAAGGATTTCCAAGATAAAATGTTTAACGTCGTATTAGTAGAGCCTGAAATTCCCCAAAACACAGGGAACATAGTCCGCACCTGCGCCGCGACAAATACCAAGCTTCATTTGGTCAGACCTTTAGGCTTTGAAATATCGGACAAATATCTAAAAAGAGCAGGGCTTGATTACTGGCCTTTTGCTGACATAAGTTATTACGATTCTTTATCAGAGCTGTTTGCCAAGCACCCTGAAGGAAAATTTTGGTATCTTAGCACTAAAGGAAAAATAAAATATACCGATGTAAAATTCGAGGATAATTGCTTTTTGGTCTTTGGAAAAGAGACCAAGGGGTTGCCCGAAGATTTGTTGTATAGTAATTACGATCGCTGCATAAGAATACCTATGTATAAAGATTTGCGTTCGTTAAACTTAAGCAACTCGGTAGCGATAGTTCTATACGAAGCGTTAAGACAATTCGATTTTTTTGATTTAAAATAATTTAACAAAAGATTCTTATTTAAAACACGCCCGCAAAAAATGCGGGCTTTTTTAATCAAAGGCAAGAATATTTATACAACCAAAAAGCCAAAAATATATACTAAGGGTCGAAAATTTATACGAAAAAGGGCATTTCAAGGCTTATTGTTTGACAAATTTATTAATAGCCATTTAAAATATATACGCGGACCAAAATTTTACTTATGGAGACAATAAGTTAGATGAATAACTTTTTAGAAATACTGCACGCTTGCGTCCAGCTTCTTGCTGGCACGGGCGTTTTTTTATTTGGCATGCACTCTATGTCCAAAGGCTTAGAAAAGTCCGCGGGCAGAAGTATCCGCAAAATGTTCAACAAGATAAGCAGTAATAAAGCGGTAGGAGTAGGCATAGGCGCGACGGCCACGGTTATTTTGCAAAGCTCTTCGGCGTTAAGCGTTATGGTAATAGGCTTTGTAAACGCGGGCTTAATGAACTTGTTTCAAGCAACCACTATAATTATGGGCGCCAACATCGGCACTACCTTGACCGCATTTTTATATGCCTTAAAAGACTTCGACATAGCTATATATCTAATGCTGCTTGCCTTAGTAGGCGTGCTGATGATGATGCTAGACAAAAAAGGCAATTTAAGCAGAGTAGGCGAATGTTTGGCGGGCGTAGGTTTAATTTTTATAGGTCTTGAGTTTATGGGCGGATTTCAAGATTCACAGGTAGTTAAAGATTTAGTTGCTAAAATATTTTCTATTATAAGAAATCCGCTTTTATCAGTTTTGGTAGGTCTTGTATTTACCGCAATTTTGCAAAGCAGCTCTTTGGTTACGGCTATCTCTATTGTGTTAGCTAACGCGGGCACGCTGCCGGTCGTATCGGCATTTTATATTGTGCTTGGAAGCAACATAGGAACTTGCTTTACCGCGGTAATAGCTTCTATAGGCACTTCCGCCAACGCAAAACGCGTAGCGTTTATCCATATGTTCTTTAACGTATTGGGTAATATTATCTTTTTGGCGTTTATGTTGCCGTTTGAGAAGTATTTTTCAAGATTCTTTGCTATCTTGGGCGGCAATAACTATGGTATGCAAATAGCTTTCTTCCATTTGATTTTTAATGTAGTTACGACGATTGTGTTATTGCCTTTTGTAAAACAAATGGTCTGGGTGGCCGAAAGGGCCGTTAGAGAAAAAAAGGCTGCTGTCGTCGTCGAAAAACTCAAATTTATGGACGAAAGAATACTCAATTCGCCCTCTTTGGCTATCGCGCAAATTTTAAAAGAAATTATGGCCATGGCCAGTTTGGCCGAAACCAATATGGATTTGGCTATGGGCGGGCTGATAAATAAGACGGACGAAGACTTTGGAACTATAGAAAAAAACGAAAGACAGCTTAACTTCCTCAACAAAGCTATTACCAACTATTTGGTTAAAATAAGCTCTTTAAACATTTCCCGCAGAGACGAAAAACTTATAGGAACGCTGTATCACGTAGTATCCGATATTGAAAGAATAGGCGACCATTCCGAAAACTTAATGGAAGCGGTCCAACTTTTACTCTCTAACGGCGGCGGATTGTCCGAAGAAGCCCAAAAAGAATTAACGAATATGTATCAAAAGGTAAAATTACTATATAGAGACGCTTTGTATGTCTTTGACAAGCGCGACGTTAACATGATAAAAGAAGTAAACCGCCGCGAAGAAGAAATAGACAATATGAAAAGAGAATACACCAACAACCATATCAAGAGATTGCACAGCGGCATATGCACGGTAGAAAGCGGCGAAGTCTTTTACGAAGTAACCACCAACTTAGAAAGAATTGCCGACCATCTGACCAATATCGCGTATAGCGTAAGGGAACGAATCACGCATCAACCAGTATGATAATACATTATCAAAGTATTTGACAATATTTGTCAAAAAGGTTATATTATATTTGTTAAAAAGCAAAAAAATTTTTTATAGGAGTATAGATATGAACAAACTAACAGTCAAAGACATTGATGTTACCAATAAGCGCGTGTTCGTTAGAGCGGATTTTAACGTTCCCCAAGACGAAAACGGCAATATTACCGACGAAAACAGAATTATAGGCGCATTACCTACTATAAAATATCTTATTGAGCATAAGGCTAAAATCGTTTTAAGCTCCCATCTGGGCAGACCTAAGGGAGAAGGCTTTGAGGCAAAATATTCCCTAGCTCCCGTTGCAAAAAGACTTAACGAGCTTTTGGGCGGAGTAGTTACATTAGCTAAAGACGTTATCGGCGAAGACGCAAAAGCAAAAGCTGCCGCATTAAAGCCCGGCGAAGTTTTGTTGCTCGAAAACGTAAGATTCCACAAAGAAGAAACCAAAAACGATCCCGAATTCGCTAAAAAGTTAGCAGAATACGGCGAAATATTTGTAAACGACGCGTTCGGAACGGCTCACAGAGCTCACGCTTCTACCGCCGGCGTATGCGACTATATCCCCGTAAGCGTAGCGGGCTTCTTAATCGCAAAAGAGCTAGAAATAATGGGCGGAGCTTTGGAAAATCCTAAGCGTCCTTTCGTAGCGATTTTGGGCGGCGCAAAAGTCAGCGACAAAATCGGCGTTATCAACAACTTATTGGATAAAGTTGACAGCCTTCTAATCGGCGGCGCTATGGCTTACACCTTCGCGTTAGCAAGAGGCGGCAAGGTAGGCGATTCCAAAGTAGAGCTTGATAAAGTTGATTTGGCTAAAGAACTATTGCAAAAGGCTCAAGAAAAAGGCGTTCAAATGTTGCTGCCCGTGGACAACGTGGCTGCCGACGCCTTCAGTGCGGATGCCAATGCCCAAGTAGTAGACAGCCTCAACATTCCTGACGGCTGGCACGGCTTGGACATCGGACCTAAGACTTGCGAAAATTACGCTAAGGTTATAAAAGAAGCCAAGACTGTTATTTGGAACGGTCCTATGGGCGTGTTCGAGTTTGAAAAATTTGCAGTAGGCACCAAGGCTATAGCGCAAGCGCTTGCCGACAACCCCGAAGCAATAACCATCATCGGCGGCGGCGACAGCGCGGCGGCTATCGAGCAGTTAGGCTATGCTGATAAAGTAACACATATTTCCACAGGCGGCGGCGCTTCTTTGGAATTCTTAGAAGGATTAGAGCTTCCTGGAATTGCAAGATTAAACGATAAGAAGTAAAATATATAAAGGGGCAAGGGATGAAAACCTTGCCCCAATTAAAAGTAAGAGGAATTTGGATATGAGAAGACCTATTATCGCTGGAAACTGGAAGATGAACAATACAATTGCGCAGACTAAAGAATTATTGACGCAATTGATTCCCAAAGTTAAGGACGCTAAATGCGAAGTAGTTGTATGCGTTCCCTTTACCGATTTACATACAGCGGGCGAGATGATAAAAGGAACTAACATAGCGTTAGGCGCTCAAAATGTGCATTGGGCGGACCAAGGCGCGTTTACGGGAGAGATAAGCGCGCAGATGTTGTTAGAGCTGGGCGTCAAATACGTAATCATTGGCCACAGCGAAAGACGCCAATACTTTGGCGAAACCGATCAAACTGTAAATAAAAGAGTAATCCAAGCTCTAAAGAACGGGCTTACCCCTATAATGTGTATCGGCGAAACCGAACAAGAAAGATTAAGCGGGCTGACCGACGAAGTCAACAAAAGACAATTGACTATCGGCTTGCAAGACATATCGCCCGAAGACGCCCAAAAAATAGTTATAGCTTACGAGCCTGTTTGGGCAATAGGAACGGGCAGGACAGCTACCGAGCAAGACGCCGACGAAACCATAGGCAAGATCAGGGAAATGCTGAGCGTGATCTTTTCACATGACATCGCGCAAGCAATTAGAATACAATATGGTGGAAGCATGAATGCGAAAAATGCCGACGGGCTGATGGCAATGCCCCAAATAGACGGAGGTCTGATAGGCGGCGCCAGCCTAAAAGCCGAAGATTTTAGCTTGATAGTCAAAGCAGCCGACGTTCAAAAAAAATTATAATAGATTTACTATAAAGAAGGACTACATATGAAAAACAGATTCGTAGCTTTGATAATTATGGACGGATTGGGCGTAAGAGAGTCCAAAGAGTGCAACGCTGTAGCAATCCAAGGCACGCCCAACCTTAAGCAATTAGAAAAAGAATATCCCTATACTTTGTTAGGCGCAAGCGGAATGGACGTAGGCTTGCCCGCGGGACAAATGGGCAACAGCGAAGTCGGACATTTAAACATAGGCGCGGGCAGGATTGTTTATCAGGATATAACCAAAATAGACAAGGCAATAATGGAAGGCGATTTCTTTGAAAACCCCGCTCTAAAAGGAGCTATGGAAAACGCCAAAAGGAATAATTCAAAACTCCACCTTATAGGACTGCTGTCCGACGGCGGAGTTCACAGCCACATAAACCATCTCTTTGCGCTATTGGATATGGCTAAGAAAAACGGCCTGGAAAAAGTATATGTCCACGCTTTGATGGACGGCCGAGACGTTTCGCCCACCAGCGGCGTGCATTTTGTGGCCCAAACTCAAGAAAAGCTAAAAGAGCTAGGTATTGGCAAAGTCGCAAGCGTTTGCGGCAGATATTATTTTATGGATAGAGACAACCGCTGGGAAAGAGTGGAAAAGGGCTTTAACAGCATTACAGCGGGCAAGTATAAAAAAGTTCAAGACGCAGTAAAAGCCATAGAAGAGTCATATGAGGCCGGCGTAACTGACGAATTCATTGAGCCCTTTGTCGTAGTAGATGAAAAGGGTTATTACGACGGGCAGGTTGACGCGGGCGACAGCGTAATATACTTTAACTTTAGAGCGGACAGAGCCAGAGAAGGCACTAGAGCGTTTATCTACGAGGACTTTGACAAGTTCCAAAGAGAAAAAGGCTATCAGCCCGTATATTTCGTGCAGATGACCGAATACGACGCTACGTTTACGGGCTTACATACCGCTTACGCTCCCAAGGAGCTAAAGAATACGCTGGGCGAATATTTGGCTGATTTGGGATACACTCAATTAAGAATCGCCGAAACAGAAAAATACGCGCATGTAACGTTCTTCTTTAACGGCGGCGTAGAAGAGCCCAACAAAAACGAACGCAGAATTTTGATAAATTCGCCCAAGGTAGCTACATACGACCTAAAGCCCGAAATGTCGGCTTACGAGGTTTTGGATACCGCAATACAGCAAATTCAATCCAAAGAAATAGACGTTATGATTTTGAACTTCGCTAACTGCGACATGGTGGGACACTCGGGCAATCTGGATGCGACCATAAAAGCGGTAGCCGCTGTGGACGACTGCGTAGGCAAGCTTATAAAAGTCATTAGGGATTTAGGCGGCGCGGCTATAATAACCGCAGACCACGGCAACGCCGAGCAGCTCTGTTACGACGACGGATCTCCTTGCACGGCGCACACTACCAATCCCGTGCCTTGCATCTTGGTTGACGACACCCGCAAAGGCGTCAAACTAAGAGAAGGCGGCAAATTGTGCGATTTGGCGCCTACATTATTGAAGATTTTGGGCGAACCTATCCCTCAAGAAATGGAAGGCGAACCGTTATTTTAATTAAAAGCGCTTGTTTTATTAAATAGATTATGTTATAATCATAAAGCTAAATTTTTCTAACGGAGGAAGATAGTCTTGACGCTGTTTTTACAAACCGTTCCTGAATGGGTGTCAGTTAGTTTCCCTTATATAAGAATGGCGCTTATGATAATTGAAGTGCTATTGTCTATATTCTTGATTATCGTTGTTTTATTCCAAAATAGCGACGCCGAAGGTTTAGGAGCTATTTCGGGCGGTCAGGACACCTTCTTCGGAAAGAACAAAGGCAACACATTAGAAGGCCGTATGAAAAGATTGACGGTATGGACGGCCGCTTTCTTGGTTATCAACGCGGCGTTGTTCTTTATAACTTTAGCGATTTACGCTGGTTAATAAAAAACTTATGATAAATACTTAGGGCGGCTTTCTAAGCTGCCCTATTTTTTTAGATAAATAATACGCATAATATATAGGAAATAATATATAGGAAAAGCATTTTTAAAAAATTGAGGAAAAATATGCCCAACTTTAAGGAAAGAATTTACGAAATAATAACAAACGAACAGCTATCGGGCTTGACTAAAGAAGCTTTGTTAAAAAGGCTAGGCGCAAAAAGCGCGTTTGAAAATAAGCAAATCGGTCAAGCATTGAATGAATTAGCCAAAGAGGGAAAATTGGTCGTCCAAGAAAACAAAAAGACGGTCAAATACTTCTTGCCGCACAGAATTAACGCCTATAAGGGCAAAATACAAGGCAACGCGCGCGGCTTTGGATTCTTTATCAGTCCCGAGCTGGGCGAGGACGTGTTTATCCCGCCCCGCGCTATGAACAACGCCGTTCACGGCGACACCGTTATGGTTAAGGTCAACAAGCACAAAACCCAAGGCCAGTCCTTAGAAGGCGAGGTTTTGAGCATTTTAGAGCGCGGCGCAAAAACTGTGGTAGGGCAATTATCTGTTAGACAAAACCAGACTTTCGGTTTTGTTACTCCCGATGACAATAATTTTAATTATGATATTTTTATACCCGCCGACAGCTTCAACGGCGCTAAAAACGGCCAAAAAGTAGTGGCGGAAATCACGGCGTATCCTGACGAAAAGTCCAAAAGCCCGCAGGGCAGAATTATAGAAATTTTGGGCGACGTCAGTCAAAAAGGAGTGGATATTTTGTCCATTATCCGCTCGTATAACCTCTACGAAGAATTTGACCAAAAAGTTTTGGAAAACGCTCGAAAGGTAGCCGTCCCCATTTCCCAAAATGATTTAAAGGGCAGACAGGATTATAGGGACTGGAAGATAATCACCATAGACGGCGACGACGCCAAAGACTTAGACGACGCGGTAAGTCTATATAAGGACGAAAAAGGGCATTATTATCTGGGCGTGCACATTGCCGATGTATCCCATTATGTCAAGCCCAATTCTCCCCTGGACAAAGAAGCCTTAAAGCGCGGCACCAGCGTTTATTTTGCCGACAGAGTGCTGCCCATGCTTCCCAAAGAGCTTAGCAACGGCATTTGTTCTTTGAACGAACTTGAAGATAGATTGACCCTATCAGTTTTAATAGAGTTCGATACCGAAGGAGAAGTAGTAGGCTCGGAAATCTACGAGAGCGTAATCAACAGCAAGGCCCGAATGACTTACGACAAGGTCAACAGGCTTTTAGCGGGCGATCGCAACCTGGAACAAAAATACCTGGACTTTTTGCCCATGCTCAAAGAGATGGAAGAGCTGATGTATCTTCTCAACGCTAAACGCCGCGAGCGCGGCTCAATAGACTTTGAGATACCCGAGAGCAAGATTATATTGGACAAAAACGGCAAGGTCATAGACGTTATGCCTTATCCTCGCGGAGTTAGCAACAGGATTATAGAAGAGTTTATGATAGCCGCAAACGAAGCGGTGGCGGAAACATTCTTCCACGCCGATATACCTTTTGTATATAGAATTCACGAAAACCCGAGCGAAGAAAAAACTGCCGCTATGATATCCTTTGTGGAAAGCGCGGGGCTAAAAGTCAAAATGAACAAAAATAACGCAATTTTCCCTAAGACAGTCCAACAAATTTTGGAGCAGGCCGAAGGCAAGCCGATATATAATATTATCAATAAAGTAGTCTTAAGGTGCATGCAAAAGGCGAGATATTACGAAGAAAACCTTGGACATTTTGGTCTTGCAAGCAAATTTTATTGCCATTTTACCTCGCCCATTCGCCGCTATCCCGACCTTGCTATTCACAGGATAATTAAGGACTTTTTACACAACGGCTTGCAAAATATGAAAAAATATGAGAAATTTGTTGTAGAGGCAAGCGCGATTTCAAGCGACCGCGAGCGCATCGCCGAAAACGCCGAAAGAGATGTCGATGATTTGCTAAAGACTCAATTTATGAGCGAAAAAATAGGCGAAAAATATGAAGGAATTATAAGCGGCGTTACCGAGTTTGGAGTGTTTGTGGAACTGCCCAATACTTGCGAAGGGTTAGTCAAGATAGATAATTTGCCTAAGGATTATTACCACTTTGACGAAGCCAATTACGCCTTGGTAGGCAAGCGAATGGTCTATCGACTTGGCGACAAGATGGAAGTAATTGTCGCGGGCGCGGACTTGGAGAATAGAAGAGTAGAATTTTTGCCTGCATAAAAAAATAGATGAATAAGGGTTAGGGGATATGGAAGGTATTAAGATAGTCGCCGAAAACAGACAGGCTAGACACGAGTATTTCGTCCTGGACACTTACGAGGCGGGCGTCGTTCTAAAGGGCGACGAGGTCAAATCCATAAGGCAGGGCGCTATTAACCTAAAAGACAGTTTCGCGGTGATCACAAAAGGCGAGGTGTTTTTGCGCAACTGCCACATAACGCCTTACGAAAAGGGCAGTTATTTTAACAGCGAGGCTAGGCGCGACCGCAAGCTTTTGCTAAACCGCTCCGAAATATCCAAGCTTACGGGCAAGGTCAGCGAAAAGGGACTGACTCTTATACCTTTGAAAGTGTATTTCAAAGGCAGTTTAGTCAAGGTTGAGTTGGGGCTTTGCCAGGGCAAGAAATTATACGACAAGCGCGAAACCTTAAAGCGCAAAACTCAAGAAAGAGAAGCCCAAAGAGCCATTAAAGAGTATTATTAAAAAAATAACGCGTCCAGAATCGGACGCGTTTTCTTTTGTTTGAATAAAGTTGCAAAGAACATAGCCGCTAGTGTTTGCTTAATTTTATTTTTTCTCTTTTACTATTCTCTTCTTGCCCTCAAACATTATCGCCACAGTTCCTTGTCCTGTATGCGAGCCGATTACGGGGCCGATGTAGCCTATTATAATTTCTCTTGCGCCCGCGTTTGCCAGTTTTTCTTTTAATTCCAGCGCGGTTTCCAAATCGTCCGAATGGGCTATATAAACCCTGGTAGCGCTAGGAGCTTTTTCTTTTAGATAATAATTAACAAGAGCGTCCAAGGATTTCTTTTCTCCGCGCTCTTTGCCTATTACCACAAGTTCGCCCAAATGGTTAACCGCTATAATCGGTCTTATGCCGAGCAGCGAGCCGACAAGAGCGGATGTCGAAGAAAGCCTTCCTCCGCGCCTTAGATAAAACAAGTTCTTTATGGTTACAAAATGTTGCAGTCTTTCAACCAGTCCGCCAAGATAATCCGCCGTCTCTTTTGCGCTTTTGCCGGCGCTTCTAAACTCTATCGCGGTATCGACTAATAATTTTTGGCCTAAAGTTGCCCCTTTTGAGTCTATTACATAAATATTACGGTCTTTGTGTTTTTCCATAACTTCTTTCGCGGCGGTTTTAGCGTTTTCGAAAGTGGTGGAAAGTCCGCTTGACAGCGAGATATGGATTATATCGCCTTGCGCTTTTGAGATCAAATCCTCAAAGTATTCGGCTGTTTCGGTGGCGTTTAGTTGAGTGGTTTTTGGCATCTTGCCTTCTTTAAGTTTTTCATAAAACGCCTTATACTCAGCATCGGTATCAAAGTTATCCCGATATTCTTTACCGTCTATTATATACGCCATAGGTATATAAAAGACATTGTTTTGGATCAGTTCGCTTTTTTTGGCGTCGCAGCAGGAATCGGTTGATATTATAAAACTCATAGTGTCTCCTTTTTTTATTAGGTTTTAGACATTATACTTGTTTAAATAATCGACATCAAGTATAAAAATGTCTAAAAACATCGAAAACTCAAACCGTCACAAAAATGTGACCTCTTCTGTAAATTTTTGCCAATTTTACGCTAAATTAACATAAAAAGATAACTTAATTGGAAATAATTTTATTGCAAAAAATTATAGCCAACATCAAAAAAATATGATAATATATCTATTGCCGACGAATACGGGGATGTAGCTCAGTTGGTAGAGCGCTTGAATGGCATTCAAGAGGTAGTCGGTTCGATCCCGATCATCTCCACCAAAAATAGACCGAATTTAAATCGGTCTTTTTTTATTGAAAAACATTTTAATAAATGAATATTAATATCATATCTTTTTTAAACTAAATATCAAAAACTGCATATTTTAATTTATATAATCTGTTTAACAATCTAACCTTATAACGCTGTTGATTAATCTAAAAAAATTTGATAATATTAGACAAAAATAATAATTAAAAGGTGCTGGAAAATTGAGAACTATAAGAAAGACAATTGCGATTGCGGGCGACAGCAATATTGACAACGACCCGATAAAACAACAAATTGCTTTTGAGACGGGCAAGATTTTGGTGGACCACGGATACAGACTTATTTCAGGCGGCTTGGGCGGCGTAATGGAATACGCTTTTAAGGGCGCGCACGCGTCCAAAAATTACAAAGAAGGCGACACCATAGGAATTCTGCCTATGTTTTCTCCTTTGGACGCCAACGAATACGCCGATATAATTATTCCTACGGGCTTGGATGTCTATCGAAACGTAATAATAGCCAATTCGGCTTCGGCGCTGGTTGCGATAGGAGGAGGCGCGGGCACTTTGTCCGAAATCGCTAACGCGTGGGCGCTGCATAGATTAATTATTGCTTATAAAAACGTCGAAGGCTGGAGCGCGAAAGTCGCGGACACCAAGCTAGATCATAGGATAAGATATAAAGATTTTGAGGACAAAATTTTTGGAGTAACCGATCCCAAAGAATTGGTTGAGATATTAGAAAAATATTTGGATAAATATAATACTTATCACAAAGGCATAATTAAAGGAATGTAAAAAATAAAGTCTTGTCGTAACGGCAAGGCTTTTTTTAATTTCAGAGATACATTGTTTATCAAAAAATCGATTTGCGTAAAATGTTTTAAAAAACGCCTAATGCGGTTTAGATATTCTTTCCATGTTTAATCGTCATCATCATCGCATGTTTGCGAGCCGCTGGTTTGGGCGTTGTTATTTTGAGCGGCGCTTGCTTGCGAAGCGCCCGTTGGAAAACCGTTAAATTGAGTTTCGTTTATTTGCGTAGAATTCTTTTGGGAACCGCATAAATTTTTAAAAGACACGATTAATTGCAGCGCGCCTGAAAGGTGAGCCAAAAAACGCGACAAAAAAGAAATCTCCTCTTTGGTCAGCCCCTCCGCCAAAGCATTTGCCAATGCGGAAACCAAATAATTTATTTCGCATTCATTGAGCTTGCAAAAGTCCATTATATACCTCTATAGTATATATGTCCCAAACCGACAGCTTGCGAAAGCTATTATTAGAGGCTGCTAATGGACAAATTCCTAAGCCTTTGGGCTATTTACGCCTTGTTCTTTCTAAAGGCCAAATCGCTGTTAAATTCGGGCATAAACTTGCGGTAACGCTTGGGCAGAAACTGACGCTGAAGCCTTAGATTTTGGCGTTCTTTTATATTCACGCTGTCATAGTAATCCCGCCAAGCCGATTGCAAAGCCTGCTCTTCTTCGCTCAGAACTATCTGAACTTGGGAAGCGGGCACTATTTTGCAAATTACTCCGTCGTAAGCCAGCATTTTTTCTCTGCCTACGTCGTGTATGCAAAACGGCATTCCTTTATATCTGTCTATAAAATGCTCGGCCAGAGCGTCCAAAATATCGTGGTCGGGCGAAATAGGCGCGTAATACACGCCAAATTCGGTCTGTCTAAATCTTACAAAACCGTGCATTCGGTGTATCTCATGGCTTACGGCGTGGACAAGATTGTTAAATGTAATGATGTCGGGGTGGTTTAGCATATTAAGCGCGTCGTGCTTTTTGCAAAACAAAAGCTTAATAAACCTAAAAATTGCCAAGTCTTTTTCCATATCGCAATGTCTAAAGGCGGTATAAATATCGTCAAGAGCGTTGTAGCTTATGCGCTTTATGCCCGTAATAACCCTTTCCGCCTTGACAAAATCGGTATTTACAGACATGGTCTGATACAACAAACTGGTTTGAAAACCTTTTTGGGCTGAATAAATCGCCACGGGTTCTACGCCCATTCTATATGCCTCAAATACTGTGGTAAAAAATCCTTCGATTGTTCCGTCATAAACAAAAATCATACTCAAAACTCTCCCGTAATAACGCTGTATTTAGAATCGTCAAAAAAGCTTATCTGCTCGCTTGCTTCGTTTAGCATATATTGATTGAGCCGATTGTAATTTTGAATTCCGTAAAATTTGCCGTTAATAGTTATAAAATTTTGGGCGCGCTTTAAGACTACTTTCATTCTCTTTAGGTCGTCGTAACTTAGCCTGCCGGCTCTTCTTGCGCGCACTATGCGCCACGCGTTTTTTACCCCGATTCCCGGCACCCTTAACAAAACCTCGTAAGGCGCTGAATTGACTTCCACGGGGAATTTGTCCATATTCCTAAGAGCCCAATCGGTCTTAGGGTCTAAGTCGTAATTTAAGTTAACTCCGGGCGAGATAAATTCATCCACGTCAAACCCGTAAAACCTAATCAACCAGTCAGCTTGATAAAGCCTGTTTTCTCTTTTTAGATTGGCGGGCTTGGCGGGCAAAAGGGTGGGATTGCCCACGGGCTCGTAAGCGGAATAATAAATTCTCTTTAACCTATAATGCCTGTATAACGCCTCGGATAGTTTTAAAATAGTGCCGTCGGAGTCGGGCGTAGCGCCTACTATTAGCTGGGTAGTCTGTCCTGCCGGGATAGGTCTTTTTAGCCCTGTTTGTTTGGGTTTTGGTATAAAATCCGATATTACCGCTTCCGATGTCCCCAAGAGCCTGTTCCCGTTTAGCTCTTGAGCGTTTAGATAAATATCTGACAGCTGTTTCATAGGCTTCAGGATAGACTCTTTTGTCTTAGACGGCGCCAATAGCTTAAGGCTTTGAGCGGTGGGCAGTTCAATGTTTACGCTCATTCTGTCGGCGTATCTTGACGCTTGGTCTATCAATGTTTGGTCGGCGTGGGGTATGGCTTTTAGATGGATATAGCCGTTAAACATATAGACTTCTCTTAGCATTTTTACTGTTTGAAGCAAAATTTCCATCGTATGATTAGGGCTGATAAACACCGCTGACGATAAAAACAACCCCTCTATATAATTTCGCCTATAAAATCCCATAGCAAGCTCGCATAACTCTTTAGGAGTAATAGACGCCCTGGAGATATCGTTACTGCGCCTGTTGACGCAATATTGGCAGTCAAAAATACAGTCGTTGGACATTAGTATTTTTAATAATGAAATACATCTGCCGTCTTCGGTAAAGCTGTGGCAAATTCCGCAAGCGGCGGCGCTGCCTATCATGTTGCCGGAGTTTTTGCGGTCGCTGCCCGAAGAAGAACAGCTCACGTCGTATTTTGCGCCCGCGGATAATATTTTGATTCTTTCAGAAAGTTCCATAGCCCACCCGAAAATAATCAAATGTTTATAACATATGTTTATTATATCATATTTTTATAAAATATCAAACATTTGTTTGAAAATTTTAATAATTTTTTAATTGTATTAAAGGCTCTAAGAAAGTATAATAAAAGCAAATAAAGGTTTTTTGTTATGATTTATTGGCTCATAGGCATTTTAGCGGCGATTTTAATTATTTTGCCCTTTATTTTGCTGGATTGGTTTTCCTCAAAACAATTTAATAGAAAAATGGACGCTCCGTATCGCCTGGACGCGAAGGATTACGGGCTAGAATCAAAAACAATCGATTTTAAAAACCGGGACGCCAAAACCCTAAAAGGCTACTTATATTATAAGAAAGATCAAAACCATAAGGCCTTAATTCTGCTTACCCCTGGCTTTAATAACAACCACAATAACTATCTGCCCGAAATAGATTATTTTACTTCGAGGGGATATTTGGTTTTTACTTTCGACCCTACCTCTACGGGCAAAAGCGAGGGAGCAAAGGTAAAGGGGCTGTTGCAAATACCTTACGACGCAAAAAGCGCTCTAGATTATATAAAACAGGACGCTTGGCTTGCCGGCTTTCCGCTGTTATTATGGGGCTTTTCCAACGGCGGCTACGCTGCATTGGGATTGGTTAACGATGATAAGGTTATTGCCGCGGCGGCATTGTCAGCTTTTTGCGATGTTAATAAAATGACCGCCGACCATGCGGCCGCAAAATTTGGCAAGATAGCAAAAATGCTCTATCCATATTGCGTCATTTACAATAGGCTAAAATACGGCAAAAACCCGTTTGGGAATTCTATAGATAACGTAAAAAAATGCGGCAAACCTGTGTTTTTAGCGCACGGCACGGTCGATAAAGTTGTGCCGTATAAAAACTTCTTAAGGCTAAAAAAATACAATACCCATCCTTTGTCCGTCAACATATCAATAGAAGGCGGAGCGCATTGGATAAGATACGATTCAAGGGTAAACAGCCTAAGACACAAATTAAGAATACGCTTGGAAAAAGCGTCCCCGGAAAGACGGGCTGATTTAAAGAAATATTATGCATTAATAGCAAAAAAGATTAATTTGAGCTTAGTTAAACAAGTAGCCGATTTTTATGATAGCGCGTTGCAAAATCTTCAAAAATAATATTCAGGAGAATAAATGATGAAAAAACTAATTGTTTATTATTCATTTATGGGCAACAATGAAAAATTGGCGCTAAAACTCCAAAGAAAAAGCGGTTGCGATATTTTAAAGATTGAAGAACTAAAGCAAAGAAAACATTCGACTATATTTTTTGACGCTTTATTTAACCGCAAGCCTAAAATTAAAAATATCGATATCGACCTAAATCAATACGATTTGGTTATTTTGGTTTCGCCTATTTGGATGGGCGCTATCGCTTCGCCTATGAAGACCTTTTTGGCGCGGCAAGAGAATATAAAAAATTACGCCTTTATCTCGCTATGCGGCGGCGTTGAAAATCAAGACCAATGGATTTCCAATAAGCTAAAAAAGTACTTAGGAAGAGAACCCGTAAAAGTATCGCTACTTAGTATTAACGATATGCCCCAAGAGGCGAAAGACAGAATATTAAACTCTCTTGACATCAAGCTTTTAGACAGCGATTGGGAATTTTTTGAGGGTAAAATTGATGAGTTTATAAACAGTTTATGATAAAACAAAACGAGCGATTGAACCAATCGCTCGTTTTGTAATGCTGTGCAATTTCTGTTGATACGCCTTACCGAAACGGTATTTATACAGGCGGCTCCTTCGAAGCTACCTTATGGCACATAGCAAGCTCCGTTTAGTGCTGCTGCGTTCCCGCCCTGACACGGTTCGCGGTTTGCCATTGCATAAGACCCCGAGATCAACGCTCCTTACATACTCCAGCTTTCCATAAGACGCACCGCGAGAAATATTCAGCCCCGCTATAGCGGATTGCGGGTATAGGGCACCGCTAGCTCCCCGCTTAGCACAGCGTTAATATTATAAATTAAAAATAATATTTTAGCAAGGGTAATTTTTGGGAAAGACTAATAAAGTTGTCTTTAGGACTGATTTTATTGTTTTGCTTCAATAATCGTTATTATCGAACATTTTTGTATTCTGGCTTTATTATGCTATAATACATATATGGTTTCCAACGCGTCAAAGTTTATAGAAGCCTACAATATCATTGATAGAACGCTTCGTTCTCAATACGGCTATAAAGACACTGTTTCTTTTTCCGAACTCATCAGACAAACTTCCGCTCAAAACCAGTTAGTCAAAAAATTTTCCGACGAATTATACGACTTTGGGCGCTTGCGCAACGCAATAGTTCATAAATCAACAGATAAGATTATAGCCGAACCACACGACGATGTGGTGGAACTTATCTGCCACATAGCCAAGCTGTTGACTTCGCCGCCTTTAGCCATAGATGTCGTAAAAAAGAGAGAAATAATAGCTTTTCGCGACGACCAAAATATCTTTGACTTAATCGAGGCGATATATAAACATAATTATTCCAATATACCTATTTATCAAGGCAATAGGGTAGTCGGAATAGTAAACTCAAAGCAAGTTCTTAATACTTTGATAAAAATCCTTCAGAATAAGCAAAACTTAAATCTAGACGATCTGAAAAAAATTAAGCTTGACGAATTAGCCCGCATTGACGACAACGAATATGTCTTTATGTCTTCAGGCTCCAGTATTATAGACGTTTTGACCGTTTGCGCGCGCAAGCCGCGCCTAAAAGCCGTGTTGTTAACTCGCTATGGAGACAACACCGCGCCCGTTATAGCCGTCATTACTTCGTCCGATTGGCTTACGTTTAACAATATTCTTGACAAAATTTAGCTATTACACGATAATTAAGAATAAATATTTTCTAATTTCTAATTATTCTTGGAGCTTTTACAAATGTACGACAAAGTAGATAGTTCGTTAGATTTTTGCGCGAGAGAGCAAAAAGTTATTGAATTTTGGAAACAAAACGACATCTTCCAAAAAACATTAAAAAAGACCGAGGGCAAACCCGAATTTACCTTTTACGACGGCCCTCCCACCGCTAACGGCAAACCCCACATCGGACACATTTTAACCCGCGTTATGAAAGATATAATTCCCCGCTACAAAACCATGAAAGGTTACCATGTAGATAGAATAGCGGGTTGGGATACGCATGGATTGCCCGTAGAATTAGAAGTTGAGAAAATTTTAGGCATAGACGGCAAGCCCGAAATCGAAAAATACGGCATTGAGCCTTTTATTCATAAATGTAAAGAAAGCGTTTGGAAATACAAGACCGAATGGGAAAAGATGAGCGAGCGCGTAGGTTATTGGGTGGATATGGAAAACCCTTATATAACCTATGACGACAAATATATCGAATCGGTTTGGTGGTCTCTAAAGCAAATCTTCGATAGAGGATTAATATATAAAGGCCATAAAATCGTGCCTTATTGCCCCCGTTGCGGAACGGCGCTGTCCAGCCACGAAGTAGCCCAGGGCTATAAGGATGTTACCGAAAAATCAATAGTAGCTAAATTTGAGTTAATCGATAGACCGGGCGTATATTTCCTGGCATGGACGACGACGCCTTGGACGCTCCCTTCCAACGTGGCGTTGTGCATGAACGCAAAAGAAGACTACGCCGAAATTGAATCCGACGGAACAAGATATATTCTGGCTAAAGAGTTAGTAGAAAAGCACTTTGACCAATATACAATTATAGAGATCAAAAAGGGCAAGGATTACGAAGGGCTGAAATATAAGCCTTTGTTTGATTTTGCCAGCGAGCAAAATGCCTGGTTTATAACCAACGATGACTACGTAACTTTGACAGAAGGCACGGGCATTGTTCACATCGCGCCCGCGTTTGGCGAAGACGACTCTAGAGTAGGCAAAAAATATAATCTGCCCTTCGTGCAATTAGTCAACGACCGCGGCTTGTTCGTGGAAAACACGGGCTATTTGCAAGGCAAGTTCGTAAAAGACGCCGACAAAGATATAATTAAGGATTTAAAATCCCGCGGCTTGCTCTTCTCCGAAATTAACTACGAGCACAGCTATCCTTTCTGCTGGCGTTGCAATACGCCCTTGCTGTATTACGCGCGCAGCGCTTGGTTTATCAAGATGACCGAGCTAAGAGACCAGCTTCTAAAAAACAACGCTCAGATCAACTGGCTGCCCGAATCCATCGGCAAGGGAAGGTTTGGAAACTTCTTAGAAAATGTGGTTGATTGGGGCTTGTCTCGCGAAAGATATTGGGGCACGCCTTTGCCTATCTGGGTTTGCTCTAATTGCGACCACAAGATTGCAATAGGCAGCAAGGAAGAGCTAAAACAATTAGGCGGAATAACAGGCGACATCGAGCTTCATAAGCCTTATATAGACAATGTTACTATAAAATGCTCAAAGTGCGGCGGCGAGATGAAGAGAACGCCCGAAGTCATCGACTGCTGGTATGACTCAGGCTCTATGCCGTTTGCGCAATATCATTATCCTTTTGAGAATAAAGAAAAATTTGAATCCCACTTCCCCGCCGACTTCATATCCGAAGCGGTGGATCAAACTAGAGGCTGGTTCTATACGCTTTTGGCTATCTCTACATTGATGTTTGACAAGCCCGCGTATAAGAACTGCTTGGTATTGGGACATGTTTGCGATGAAAAAGGCGAAAAGATGTCCAAGCACAAGGGCAATGTAATAGATCCGTGGGAAGTGCTAAACTGTCAAGGCGCGGACGCGGTAAGGTGGTATTTCTACACCGCTTCGGCTCCCTGGCTTCCCAGCCGTTTCTATCACAAAGCGGTCAGCGAGTCGCAAAGAAAGTTCCTAGGCACGCTTTGGAATATCTATTCGTTCTATGTCCTATACGCCGAAATCGACCAATACGATCCTACAAAATATAACCTAAAAGACTGCAAGCTGACCTTAATGGACAGGTGGCTGTTGTCCGAGCTTAATTCCTTAATCGACTACGTCGATAAGTCGCTTGAAAAATATAATATAATCGACAGCGCAAGGCGAATCCAAAAGTTTACCGACGACTTATCCAACTGGTATATCAGGCGCAACAGAGAAAGATTCTGGGGCTCTGATATGTCCGAGGACAAAATCGCCGCATATACCACGCTTTATCACGCTTTAACGCAGTTAATCAAACTTTGCGCGCCTTTTGTGCCTTTCGTTACCGAAACCATTTATCAAAATATAGTTCGCAATGTTGACACGAACGCGCCCGAATCCGTCCACCTTTGCGAATATCCTGTAGCGGATTACAACTATATTGACGAAAGATTGGATGAAGGCATGCAAACCATTATTGACTGCGCGGTGTTGGGCAGAGCGTTAAGAAACGCTGTCAACATCAAAAACCGCCAGCCTCTAAGAAAGATGTTTATCGCTATCGCCAACAAGCCTACCCCCGACCAAGAGTTATTGGACGTTTTGGCGGACGAGCTTAACGTAAAAGAGATTGAGGTTATAGAATCCGCAGCGGGCTTTATCCAATACAATCTCAAGCCGCAGCTTAAGACTTTGGGCCCTAAATACGGCAAGAATTTGGCGATAGTGCGAGAGATTTTGGAGACGCGCGCGCAAGAAATAATGAGCGCGGTAAAAGACGGCGGATTATATAAGACCGAATATAAAGGCGTAGAGATTGAATTAGCCGAGAGCGACTTGTTGATAAGCGTAACAAGCCAGGAAGGCTACGATGCCCAAAGCGACGGCAATATTACCGTTGTTATGGACACCAAATTAACGCCCGAATTGATAATAGAAGGCTACGAAAGAGAGCTTGTCAGCAAGATTCAGACTATGCGCAAAGACGCCGGATTTGAGGTAACCGATTATATCAATATAGGCTATCAAACGGATTCGCCCGATTTGATTAAAGTGTTCAAGGATAAATTTGAGTCCATCAAAAAGGACGTTTTGGCGCGCGAGTTGTTTGATAAGGCTATCGAAGGTTATACTAAAGATTGGGACATCAACGGCCAAAAAATCGTCTTAAGCGTTCAAAAGATATAACAAAATGAAAATCGCGCAAAATTGGAAAGATTATAAGATAATCGCCACGGGGGACGGGCAAAAACTTGAAAGATGGGGCAATGTCATATTGCTTCGCCCCGATCCCCAGGTCATTTGGCGCGCGTCGATTGATATGCAAAACTATCCCGGTCTAAACGCTGCATATATCAGGAGCTCAAGCGGCGGGGGCAGGTGGCATATTCTAAAAGAATTTGACGACAGCTGGACGATAAATTATAAAAATTATACTTTCCTAGTCAAGCCCACGGGCTTTAAACATACCGGGCTTTTTCCCGAACAAGCTGTAAATTGGGATATGATGGAAGCGCTTATCAAAAAGCGCGGCGAGTGCAATATTCTTAACCTTTTTGCTTATACTGGCGCTGCCAGCGTTGTTTGCGCTTTTAGCGGCGCAAAAGTAACTCACGTTGACGCAGCCAAAGGCATGGTCGAACGCGCCAAAGAAAACGCCAAATTGAATAACATTAACACTATCAGATATATAGTCGACGATTGCCTAAAGTTTGTAAATAGAGAAATCAAAAGAGGAAACAAATACGACGCTATCATTATGGATCCGCCCTCATACGGCAGAGGCCCTAACGGCGAGATGTGGAAGCTGGAGGACAATATCTTTGAGCTGGCCGAGCGCTGTTCGGAGCTGTTGTCGGACAAGCCTCTGTTTTATTTAATCAACAGTTACACCACCGGGCTTCAACCGTCCGTTATGGGCAATATCTTAAAGAAAGTCACCAATCGATTTAAAGGCCGTATAGAAGCGTATGAAGTCGTCTTGCCCACCCAGGAAAAAGATATAGTATTGCCTTGCGGAGCAAGCGCCGTATTTATCGGAGAATGATATGGAAGTAATTTTTGAAGACAACCATATTCTTGTCGCAGTCAAGCCCCAAAATATCCCCGCCATCAGCGAGGCTAAAGAGAAAGACATGGTAACTCTTTGCAAAGAGCATCTAAAGGAAACGGGGAAAAGCGGCGATGTATATCTAGGTTTATTACATCGGTTAGACGGACATACCGGGGGCGTAATGGTGTTTGCAAAAACCGCAAAAGCCGCGACAAAGCTTTCCCAAGCCATAAAAGAGGGCGACGTCGAAAAATATTATTTGGCTGTGCTGGTAGGCTCGCCAAAAGAAAAACACGGCATACTTACCCATTATCTCTTAAAAGACCCCAAAGAACACGCGGTAAAAATAGTTCCTATTGCCACCGAGGGCGCGAAAAAATCAATGCTTGAGTATTGGATACTTGGCGAATACGGCAAGCTGTCCTTTGCCAAAATCAAGCTTTACACGGACAGACCGCACCAAATCCGCGTTCAGATGGGCAGCATCGGAGCTCCCGTTTTGGGCGATGTAAAATACGGCGGACCTCAAATGCCCAAAACCAATCTCGCCCTATGGTCTTGCGAGATAAAGCTAACCCACCCCGTCACAAATACCAAAATGTCCTTTAGGTGTTATCCCCCCGAAGGCAAACCCTGGGACCACTTCAGCGGTCTAATAAAGTCGGTGTTGTTGTAAGCGAAAAAAGTTTAAGATATAAAAATCAGCCCCTAATAATCGGGGCTTTAATTTTTTTATTTTTTATTAATTAATATTTCCTTATACTTTAACAACTCTTCCTTCGCCCGTTGCAAGTTGTGTTCTTGGTAATTACCGCATTCTTGGGCGGTGGCGCCGGGGACGGTCTCAAAATCCATGCAGGCGTCTATAGACTTTAAAACCAAATCTTTAGCCGCGTCGTAGTCAATATCCACTAGCAACAAATCAAAGCCCGTGCGGCAGCCCATCGGGCCGAAATATAACACAAGGTCGGAGTATTCCGAATTTCTTATGGTAATCGCTAAAATATGCTCTATTGTGTGGATTACAGGATTATCAAGATAATCGCCGCAATTGGGACGGCGGAATCTTAAGTCGTATGTATAAATTTTTCTTCCCGATATTTCCTGAACAGTCGTCAGATAAAATCCAACGTCGTGTTTGGTATGGTCTATCAAAAAAGAAGCTATAGGTTTAAGTCCGTTTTTCATAATATCATTATAAATTACGCAAAATTCTTTTGTCAATATGTAATGACTTGGCTAGGTTTATCTGTTATAATTAGATTAATGACCACAAAAGAAAACCTTATAAAGCGTCCAAAAGGAGACAATTAATGATAGCTTCGATGCACGTTTTGGATATAATCGTTATCGCGTTAGGCGCGTTAATTTTATTTTTGCTCTTATATATCGTAGCCGCGGTCAACAGCTTCAAAAGGCTGTTAGTCAAAATTGCCAACGCCGACGACAAAGTGGAAGAATGTTTAAAAAACAGATACGATTTATTTAAAACGCTTAAAATAACGCAAGACAATTCTTTTGACGCTTTAGATTTTAAAAACATGACAATAGAACAAAAAATTGAAATCAACCGCAAATTAAACAGCATTAGCGAAAACTTAAACAAAATTCAGCTGGATAGCTTAAAAGAAAACGAATCCCAGCTTCAAGCGGCCATACTTGAATATAATTCCCAAGTGGAAAAATTTAATCATAGACTTACTGTTTTTCCCGCAAGTTTAATCGCCAATTTAATCCGCCTAAAACCTATCAAGTATTTTGAGAATTAATTTAGGTTAATTTTTAACAGGCGGCGTCCAAAAATCTTTTGGACGCGTTTTTTCGTAATGTAATTTTTTAACTTATTAAAAGTCTTTTTATATGCTAATATAATGCTGCCCAATAATACATATAGTAGGACTGGCTATGAAAAAACTAAAGAACGCTTTTAAATACCTATCCACGCACGGTTTAGGCTTTAGAACGCTAAAGACGATGCTTGCAATTGCAGCATGCTTAATAATATCAGAACTGACCGATTATAACGACGCTTATTATGTTTGCTCGGTAGCTTTGCTTACTATGCAAATAACGCCCAAAGAATCCATAAGCCAAGGCATTCAAAGATTATTAGGCACTATTTTGGGCGGCGCTATTGGCACGGGAATGCTTTATTTAAGCATCGCCGCAAATATTCATCCCTATATTTTAACGGTCTTATCCATAGGCCTAAGCATTTTTATATGCAATATTCTAAGAATAAAAAACGCCTCTGCTATTTGCGCTTTGGTTGTTATGCTTATCTTAATAGTGCCGCTAGACGTTCAGCCCGTATATCTTTATTCTATAAAAAGAACGCTTGAAACAGCTATAGGAATAATAATCGCCGTAGGCATTAATTTCTCGTTCAAAAGGCATCCTATGGACAATACGGAGTCCTTTCAAAAACAATAGGCAATTTAACAGATAAAAGAAGTATTATATTATACAATTTAACAATATAT
>DATCJN010000060.1:0-22483 GCA_036562755.1 Clostridia bacterium
CTTCTTTAACAGTGTATCCGCCTTCAGCGAGCCTACCTAGATCTCTAGCCAAAGTGCCCGGATCGCACGATACATAAACAATACGCTTTGGCGATGCTATTATTATCTGCTCTAATCCTTTTGGATCAACGCCGGCGCGCGGCGGATCAAGAACAATAACATCCGGTTTCTTGCCAGATTTAACTAATGGCGCAAGCTGATTTTCGGCCTTGCCTTGTATAAAGCGAACATTATCAATACCGTTGATTTTGGCGTTTAGTTTAGCATCGCCTACAGCGTAAGGGTTTTCTTCAATTCCTATGGTTTTCCTAGCTTTGCGGGCAAAATGCAGTGTCATAGTTCCTATTCCGCAATATAAATCAAAGACAGTTTCTTTGCCTGTCAACGCCGCGTATTCAAGCGCCTTTTTATATAATATTTCGGTTTGAATGCTGTTTACTTGCAAAAAAGATAAAGGCGAAACCCGATAATTTAATCCCAAGATATTCTCTGTAAAATAAGCCCCTTCCTTCGTACCGCTTAAACTATCTTGTCCCATTCCTTTTAATCCGCTCCCAGGTATATCCCCTTTCAGCTCGAATAGTCCGTTAGGCTCAATCGCTTTGAACCAACCATTGTCATTCGTGCGTTCAATAACCAAAAGCCCTTCGCCGTTTTTGTTTTCGCGCCAAGTCAAATTAAATCCCTCGCTAAAAATATTGGGCTGATGATTTTTTAAATTATCCTTCGCGCTTTTTATCCAACCTTTCATTCGCTCGCTTATAAGCAAACAGTCGGAAAATTCAATTGAAGTTTTTGTCTTTTGCTGATAATAGCCTATCTTCCCTTCGCGATCGACATGAAGCCGCGCCTTATTGCGATACCGCCAAGGGTTATCCATTCCAAGCGTTGAATGAACCTTTATTTCGTCCAAATTAAGTTTGCCTATACGCCGCAGCGCTTCTTCCACCCATATCTTTTTCCATTTTAAAGTCTCTTCATAACTCATATGCTGCAGCTGGCAACCGCCGCAAGCTCCGAATACGGAACAAGGAGGAGAAATTCGATAAGGGTTTGGTCTTAAAATCTTTTTCAGCTCGCCGCGCTGCCACTTTTTCTTGCGCTCAACTATTTCTATTAGTCCAATCTCGCCGGGAAGCAATCCGAAAACAAAAGTAGTAAGACCTGATTCGTCCCTGCCTACGCCGCTTCCGTCCGAGGAAAGCCCTGTCGCTTCAATTTCGACTGTATTTTGATCCTTTATTGATGTTTCAAACATAATAAACTCGCTATATAACTCTGATAAGCTTATTTTAACACTATAAAAGAATTGTCGCTATCTTTTAATATGCCGAAAAATAAATATCAAATAAAAAAGGCGCGTTAATTATCGCTACGCCGCCTTAAATAATATTATTTTTAATTATATTTAAGCGTTTTTCAATATCCTATTTATTAAAGGTATCTCAGAATTGTTGTTTAATATAGAATTTAAATCTGATATCGTTATCCAATATTTTTTGGATTGCGTTTATACCGTTTTCATTTAGCTTATATTGATATTTGTTTTTCTTTAATTTATTGATAATATCGTTAAAGCATTTTTTAATATATTCTTTTTCTTGCTCGTTGAGATTTTCTTGGCAAATAAGCAGCAAATAAAGAATCGTATTGATAAACACTCCAGATTCAAGCATGGGAGATTTTATATTAATTCTATAAAAACTGCTCTTTGCCTTCTCTATATTATCCAAATATAAATTCAATAAGCCTAAGTAATAATGTCGCCTTTCATAAATATCATAAAATATTTTGAATTTCGGAAATTTTTCTATGTAATTTACGCCTTTTTCAAATTCTTTATCTTCTATGTATTTTATTATTTTTCTATTCATTATGTTTATTAAAACAGTCTCAATTACCGCAAGCGCAAAAAATAATAATATAACCGATACGCCTATAGCAAAAATCGGTTTTAAAACGCCTTCCAATGAAGCTGATTGAGCGTTATCAAATATTATCATCAAAAGCGCCGATACAAATGTAATAATCAAATCAACAAAAAAGATATAATTGAGGGTTTTTCTGGCTAAAAAATCATTATTTTCACTAAACATTGCATTGCTCTCCATTACGGTTATTTTTTACTGAAAGCATTACAGGATAAAACGCCCTATTTTATGCCAGCAAATATTTTATTTGGTCTGAAAAGCTGATATTCGTATTCCATTTTCTTTTTGGGCAGTTGATGATTTTATACGGAATACCCAGGTCGTTAATAAACTTTTCAAATTTGTCATCAAACCACGGCGGCGTCCACGCGCCCGATCTGCAAATATGTATAGCCGCAACTTTCTTATCATCGCCAAAATTGCTAAAATCGTTATAAGCGATATCATACACGGCATTTATGTATTCAAAATCTCTAGGCTTTTCCTTAGTATAAGGACTATATATGATAACAGCCTTATTAATAACTTTATCGGCAAAAAGTTTACCTAGCCAGTTAGAGCAGTTAACCTCAAAGTCAAGCGACGATAATCCGCCATAGCCCAAATCGGAATGCGCGTCATACAAAATAACGGCGTTGCAACCAAATTTTTGGACAATATTATATGACAAAGCGTGCGAATCCGAAACAAATGCCTTTGTATCTCGTGAAAAAGCAAAAGTGTTTTTTATTTTATTCCAAAATGTTTTGACTTCAGGCGAAAGCCGATAATTTTTTCTAATATCCTTCCCCTCTATGCTGGCCAGGATATAACTTTTATACCATAAGTCGATAAGATTTCTTTTGTTTTCTAAGTGAGAAATATTGCTTTCATTTCTTGCGTATATAAAATAATCCCAATCTATAGATAATAGGCATTTTAACATCAAAACCACCCCCAACACAACGAAATTTTGCAAAGAATTTTCTAATCTCGCTGTAAAGAATGCTCGATGACGATGCCCCATTGATTATATATTTTATTCTTGTGTTTTTTAATATGCAAGCGTCTTAAATATAAAAAAACCGCAGTATTCAATAACTGCGGTTTTGCGTTTTATTTTGCGTATTCTGTGCTTCTTAACTCTCTTATTACGTTGACTTTTATTTGTCCCGGATAATCAAGTTCGCTTTCAATTTTCTTTGCTATTTCTTTGGCGATAAAGATTGTCGAATTGTCGTCAACCTCTTCAGGTTTGACCATAATTCTTATTTCTCTACCAGCCTGTATCGCGTAAGATTTCTCAACGCCAGCAAAAGAATTAGCAATTTCTTCAAGTTTTTCAAGCCGTTTTACATAGTTTTCAAGCGACTCTCTTCTTGCTCCGGGTCTTGCGCCCGATATAGCGTCCGCCGCTTGAATTATAACTGCCTCGGGTATTTCGGGTTCTATATCGTTGTGGTGAGCAGCGATGCAGTGTATAACGTCTTTGCTTTCTTTATATTTCTTGGCAAGTTCAACGCCGATAGAAATATGAGTTCCCTCGACATCGTGGTCAACAGCTTTACCAATGTCGTGCAATAATCCAGCTCTCTTGCAAAGCATCACATCTAGTCCCAATTCGGCCGCTAATAATCCCGCTATATGAGATACTTCAATGGAATGCTTTAGAATATTTTGACCGTAGCTTGTGCGGTATTGTAATCTGCCCAACAACTTTACAAGCTCGGGGTGAATTCCATACACTCCGGTTTCAAATACCGCGTTCTCGCCGGCTTCTTTAATATGGTTGTCAACTTCTTTCTTAACTTTTTCAACGACTTCTTCAATCCTTGCGGGATGAATTCGTCCGTCGGCAATAAGCTTTTCTAACGCAATTCTTGCAACTTCCCTTCTTACAGGGTCGAAACCGGATAATATAACGGCTTCGGGCGTATCGTCTATAATCAAATCAATTCCGGTAGCGCTTTCTAAAGCTCTTATATTTCGACCTTCGCGTCCTATTATGCGTCCTTTCATCTCGTCATTGGGCAAAGGCACTACCGAAACTGTAACTTCCGCAGTATGTTCTACGGCGCACCTTTGAATAGCCAGACTGATAATCTCTTTAGCCTTTTTGTCCGCCTCTTCTTTAGCCGATTGCTCGATATTTCTTACTAATACCGCCGCGTCTTTCTTTGCTTCTTGCTCATATTCGGCAATTAGCATAGATTTGGCTTCTTCTCTAGTCATTGAGGCGACTCTTTCTAATTCTTGAATTACTTTTGCTTCGGTTTCTTTTACTTGCTCATATGCACGATCTAATTCTTGTTCCTTGATAGCTAGATTCTTGCTGGTTTGTTCTAAGGCTTCAAGCTTCTTTTCGATGGTTTCCTTTTTCTTGTCAAGGTACTCCTCTTTTTGCATTATACGGCTTTCCATCTTTTGAAGCTCATTGCGTCTTTCTTTTACTTCTTTATCGAAATCCGCACGCATTTTGTGCACTTCTTCTTTTGCTTCTAATATAGCTTCTTTCTTAATTGTTTTGGCTTCCAAATTAGCATCTTTGATAATTTTATCCGCCGTCTGCGTTGCGCTGCCAATCTTGCTTTTTACTATACGAGCATTTATGATATAACCTGTTATCAGGCCTATAATCAGTGCCGCAATAGGTAATAAAATTATCAAAAGAAGGTCAATTTTAGCCAAAATGCTCAGCATGTCGCCGTTCATTTTTAACCTCCTATTCAGTTTTCAATCTGCGCATAAAATGATTTATAAATTTTTATGAAATAGTCTAAATCAATAAATCAAGTGCGTTAGTTCAATAATATCCCATTAGTTTTAAAATGTCAACTTGCTTTATATTGTTAAAGCGTTTTTGTTATCTTTTACGTAGTCCTTAATCTTTTGCTCAAGAACTTTGCAAATCTCGGGATTGGATTCCAAGTATTTACGTGCGTTTTCTCTGCCCTGTCCAATCTTTTCGCCATTATGGCTAAACCAAGAACCGCTCTTTTCTATCAAGCCAAATTCCACGCCCAAATCTAGCACACAGCCTTCATTGGAGATGCCTTTGCCGTAAATGATATCAAATTCGGCAGTTTTAAAAGGAGGAGCAAGTTTATTTTTGACAATTTTAGCTCTCGTTAAACTACCCACCATTTCGGAACCGTCTTTTAAGGTCTCCGCTCTTCTTACGTCTATTCTAATACTAGCAAAAAATTTCAAAGCCTTTCCGCCAGATGTTACTTCTGGGGAGCCAAACATAACGCCGACTTTTTCGCGCAGTTGATTGATAAAGATAACGCATGTTTTAGTGCGGCTGATAACGCCCGCAAGTTTTCTTAAAGCTTTGGACATCAGTCTTGCCTGCAAACCTACATAGTTATCGCCCATCTCGCCTTCAATTTCAGCTTTAGGAGTAAGCGCCGCAACCGAGTCTATGACTATGATGTCAAAAGCGCCGCTTGAAACCAAAGTTTCGGCAATATCCAAAGCCTGCTCGCCGTTGTCAGGTTGAGATATGTATAAATTATCCAAATCAACGCCTAAATTCTTAGCGTAAATGGGGTCTAACGCATGCTCTGCATCAATAAAGGCCGCCGCGCCGCCGTTTTTTTGCGCCTCCGCTATCGCATGCAAAGTTACGGTAGTTTTACCCGAGGATTCGGGTCCGTATATTTCAATGATTCTTCCCCTAGGCAATCCCCCTATGCCTGTCGCCAAGTCCAAAGCCAAACAGCCCGTGGATATGGTTTCGATAGGCGTATTGACCCTTTCATTAAATTTCATTATAGAGCCTTTTCCAAATTGTTTTTCTATTTGGGAAATCGCTTGTTCTAATGCTCTCTTTTTATTATCATCCATGTTTTTATTTTCTCCTTTTTTAATTACTCGTTAAAACCTTTTAGGTATTGTATCAATCTAAAAAATGCGTTATCGCATCCTTGCGAAATTATCTGTTCTCTATTCCCTTCAAAATGGTTTTCAAAAATATGAACGCCATCTTTATCGCCCAACGCCAAATAACATAATCCAATATTATCGCCCTCGGGACCGGCGTAACCGGTCGTAGCCATGGCGATATCCGCTCCCGCCTTAATAAGCCCAGTAGCCATCTCATAGGCTGTTTCGCTGCTGACGGCGCTAAATTTTTCAATAGTGTTTTTTTCAACGCCCAGCCTTGAAATTTTAGACTTTTCGGTATAGGTTACCAAACCCTCAATCAATACCTTGCTGGCTCCGGGATTTTGAATAAGCCGAGATACTATATTGCCGCCCGTATATGACTCGGCAATGGAAATACTTCTGTTTGACTGTAATAATAATTCAAAAGCAGCTTGGCTAAGCGTCGTATTGCCTTCTGCGTATAAATGTTTATTTACTCTTTCCTTAATGTTATTAATTATATTTAATACTTCTATACCGGACATATTATCGGTATAACCGATAATAATATCGCACAACGCGTTGTCTTGCGCAAAATCTATACTTACGCGCGCTTTTGCTCTTGAAACATCTTTAATTAACTCTTTGCAAATATCAGCGTTAAGCCCGTAAGTTCTTAAAATATGCTTATATCTATGAGTAATTGATTTTGACACCAAAACGGGCAAAACCATGTCTTCAAACAGTTTAATACCCTGTTCATCTGTATCAACAAAAGCTATTTCGCAAGAATTATAAGAGGTATAAATATCAGCAGAAGCGGCGCCTAAAAGTTCTTTATATTGATTGTCCGCGTTTAAGACAAGAACATAAGAAGATATTTTAGCCGCGTATTTGAAAAAAAATAAAAAGTCATCTTCCAAAAACCTGTTGGCTTTTGTTATGCTGCAGATATCAATGCCGTTGTCTGATAACAATTGGACAAGGCTTGATATGTATTTTTCGCAACTATTCGTATGGTCTAAGGCTAAAATGCTGATTTTCATAGGCGTTTTGATAAATATATGTTTTAATGCTTACAAGTTAAGAATACAGCTTTTTGTTGTTTTTGTAAAGGGATAATTTGTCAAAATATTTATTATTCGCGGATTGCCGCAAGCCCCTTGATTACATAATTTACGCCCGAAAATACGGTTAATATTATAGAAATCAAAAACAAACCGAAACCGACAAGATATAAATACATATAATTAAACTTAAGAAGTTTTCCTAAATCAAATGCGCACATAAGAATGGGAACGGCTATTGTTTGCAATGCAGTCTTAGCCTTTCCAAAGATGTCTGCAGCCATAATGTAATTTTTGGACGCGGCTACCATTCTGATATTGTTTACTATCAAATCGCGAGCCAAAATGATTATTATTGAGACCGCTAATATTATGTTAATGCCATAATTTGCAGGAGCTGCTAATAATAATAAAATCAAAGAAGACGATACTAAAATTTTATCTGCTATGGAGTCTAAAAACTTACCTAATGTTGTAACTAGATTATATTTTCTGGCAAAATAACCGTCAAAAAAATCGGTAATCGCAGCCAAGGCAAAAGCTATAGTTGCATAAAGCCTTGCATAAGGCAGAACAGAATCCAATAAAAATAAGGCTATGACAACAGGAACAAGACATATTCTCAAGATAGTCAATCTATTAGGCAAGTTCATTGCATAACTCCTTTTAAATCATAAGTCATTATATCGGTTATTTTCACATCGTAAAAATTGCCCACTTCGGCAAAGTCCCCGCTGAAATAAACCAATGTATCTACTTCGGGCGCGTTAAATTGCGTCCGTCCGTAGAATAATTTTCTATCAAAATCTATGCCTTCGTATAAAACCTTTAAAGTTCTATTTAGATACTTTTTATTGTTTTGAATTACTACTTTTTGTTGAACCGCGGCGGCTTGTCTTAATCTAAGATTTTTAATTTTTGCCGGAATTTGACCGCTCATTTTGGCCGCGGGCGTGCCTTCTTCTTTTGAATATGTGAAAAAGCCTACATTATCAAGTTTGTATTCTTCCAAAAACGCCAAGAGCTTCTCAAACTGTTCATCCGTTTCTTGCGGGAATCCCAAAATAAAAGAGCTTCTAATGCTTATGTCTCCCGCCTCGCGTATTTTATTGATAAGGTTCTTTATGCCCTCTTCGGTAATTCTTCTATTCATTCTTCTTAATATCGTATCATCGATATGCTGCAACGGTATGTCCAAATAGTTACAAATTTTTGACTCCGATACTATCAGATTTAGCAACCTATCCGAAACGGTTTCAGGATAACAATACAGCAGTCTGATCCATTCGATTCCGTTAATTTTAGTAAGGTCATTCATTAAATCGGAAATATCGTAATCCTTATATAAATCGCTTCCATACCTGCCCGTGTCTTGAGCCACTAAGATTAACTCTTTTACCCCAATATCAGCAAGACCTTGAGCTTCTCTTAATATATTTTCTTTTGCTCTTGAGGTGTATTTGCCCCTAATACTTGGAATAGAACAAAAAGTGCAATGATTGTCGCAGCCTTCGGCAATTTTTATATACGCGTAATGCTGCGGGGTAGTCAATACTCTTTCGTAAACATCTATATCTTTGGAAACATTGCTGTAATAGTTTTCGCCTTTATATAGACGCTCTAAAATATCGGCGATTTCGGAATAATTAGATGTGCCCAAAAATGCGTCGACTTCGGGCAATTCTTTTTTTAAATCCTCAAGATATTTTTGGCTTAAACAACCTGTAACGATAATCTTTTCGCAGTTATTTTTCTTTAACTCAATAGCGTCTAAAATATTATCTATGGATTCCTTTCTAGCCTTTTCAATAAAGGCGCAAGTGTTTATGATAATTATATCGGCGTTATCTAAATCATCGACAACCTCTAGTCCCGTTCCTTTTAAGAAACCTAGCATTTTTTCGGTATCGACTCTATTCTTATCGCAGCCAAGTGAAACAATTCCTAGTTTTTTGTTAGTTAGTATGCTCATTTAAATCAAACGGTTCTCCAAATTCTTCTTCAAATTGTTCGGGCGTAATAAAAACCTTTCTCGGCTTATTGGTTCCGTCAAAAGCCGAAATATATTTCTTTAACTCCAACTGATCCATAATTCTTGCCGCCTTAGCGTATCCGTACCTAAACCTTCTTTGTATTAATGTTGTAGAAGCCTGGCCTAGCTCAATAAACATTCGAACTATATTGGCAAGATTTGGATCAGATTCATCGACATAGTTAGCTACCGTTACGCCGTTATTATCGGTAGCGCTTGTGTTAAATACCAACTTTTCTATTTCTTCGTCAAAGTCCGACGGATTGTTTTCTTTTACAAAATCCACTACGTCGCAAACTTCTTGATTGGTAACAAAGGCGCCTTGGACTCTAATAGGTTCGGGCTTGTCAATAGGCGCGTAAAGCATATCGCCGCGGCCAAGCAGCATTTCGGCGCCGCCTTGGTCTAAAATCGTCTTTGAGTCGGCTATGGACGTTACCGCAAATGCTATTCTTGAAGGCAAATTAGCCTTAATCGTGCCTGTAATAATATCTACCGAAGGTCGCTGCGTCGCCAAAACGAGATGTATTCCGGCCGCGCGTGATTTTTGAGCGATGATCCTTATCCTATCTTCAAAATCGCGCTTAGCTTGCAGCATCAAATCGGCGAGCTCGTCTACTACGATAACTATATAAGGAAGTTTTTCTACATCGCCGTTTTGGACAACAGTTAATGAGTTAAATTCGTGAATATCTCTAACCTTATAATCAACAAACAGTTCAAATCTCTTTTCCGCCTCTTCAATCGCCCATTCAAAAGCGTTTAATGCGTGTTCCGATTCTGTTATAGGATTCTCAATTAACAAATGCGGCAATCCCCTATAGCTTGTAAACTCAACGCGTTTAGGGTCAATTAAAATTAGCCTTAAATCCGCGGGCGAAGATTTGAATATCAAGCTAGTAATAAGCGCGTTAAGGCAAGACGATTTACCCGAATTGGTAGCGCCGGCCACCAATAAGTGCGGCATATTAATAAGGTCGGCTATAATGTTCTTGCCCGTAATGTCTTTGCCCAGGGCAAAACTCAGAGGCGACGGATGATTAGCAAACTCTCTGGATTCTATGATTTCTTTTAAAGATACTATCTCTATGGAATGGTTAGGTATCTCTATGGCAACGGCCTGTTTGCCCGGAATGTGCGTTTCTATGCGAACTTTGCCGTTGGACGCCATAGCGTAAGCGATGTCGTCCGCCCTTTCAGAAATTCTTTTAACCGAGATCCCTTGAGGCATCTGCAATTCGTATCTTGTAACTGCAGGGCCTTTGCAAACGCCAATTACCTTTGCGGGCGTTTTGAAATCATATAATACTTGCTCTAATACTCCTATATTTTCATTAATATAGTCGTCAATTTTACCCGTATAAGTAGAATTATTTTGCAACAATTCAATAGGCGGTTTTATATATTTTGACCAAGTTCCAGGTCTAGTAATTCTAGGCGTTTGAGCTTTCTCAACCTTTCTTGAATATAATATATCTTCTACCTTTAACTGTCCGTTGGTCGATTCTTTAGTATCCTTATTTTCTTCATCAACTTCTTCTTCAACAGATTCTGCTTCGCTTATCTTTTGAGTTATATCATAAGGTTTTTTAGGCGGATTAATTTTAAAATATTGAGCATCATCGTCGAAGCTCTCCAAAGGTTTATCATTGCTTTTGACCGTTGTCAAATCATCAGGCTTGCTTTCTTCGTCTTCGACTTGGAGTTTTTTCATTGATGCTTGAGTTTGATCGGTATAAATCTGAGGCTCGCTATAAACCTGGCTTTTGGCTCCGCGTTTTAAAATTTCTTTAAATTCTTTAATAACGCTGTCTTCAACTTTGTTTGCTTTGCTTTCTTTAAGTTTTTGGCTAATCAAATCGCCGTCTATGATATTGGGAATTCTAGGCGGCTCCGTTTGTTTTTGAATGCTTTGTTTTAGCTCGCTGCTTAATCTTGCTTCTAAAATTTCTTTGCTTCTTTTTTCAGCGTCAATGACATTAGGCGCCACAATCTTCTTAGGCGGCAAAAAATCGTTTTTTTCGGTATGAATAATCTTTTCGGGCTTGGGCTCGCTATATATATTCTTTATGGGTTCTTTTGTCTCCGTTGAGACGGAAGGCGCTGTATAATCAGTTCTTATGGTATTAATAGCGCTTTTAGGCTGAATTTTATTGTCTAAAGAAAAATCTGCATATTTTTTCTTGTTTTCTTCCAACGCAGAATAAAAGTCCTGGCTTAAGCTATATATCTTTTGAACCTTTCTGTCGCTTTTTTCAAAAGAAGAAGCTTTTTTATCGGTCTTTATGATAGTGGAAACAAACAATGAATTAGACGGTCTTTGCTCTACGAATTCCCTTCTAAAATCCTTTTGAGTATTGGCAATAATATTTTTGGCCTTATGTTCTCTGAGCTTGGCAAAATCAATAAAAGTTACCGCAAAAATCACAAAAAGCGCGGAAAACAAAACATAGCTTCCAACAAGCTTTAACACAGAATAAATAGGATATATTACAGATCCTAATATAATTCCCCCAAAGGTTATTGCGGAATCATAACATTTTGAAATATAGCTTGCAAACGAAACATTGGGGCCTAAAAAGCGCGCCGAAGAGATAAGATGCAAGATTAAAAGCGCGCAAATAAACATACCCGCAACAGAAAACGATTTTCTAATTGAAACCTGAACGGTGTAGCCTTTAAAGAGAATAAAACCAAAAGAAAACAGCGTTACAAACAAGGCGTAATGCGAAAAGCCAAAAACGCCCATGATAAAACCTTTTACCGCTTTTGCCCCAATGGGAGCTAAAAAAGAATCAAAGACGGTAAAAATTAAAATGACTGCTGATAAAATCATCAGAGCCAATCCGTTAATTTCGCTTCCTTTGCCTGAGAACCTATTTTCTTTTTTCAATAAAGACTCCCGAAACCCTAATAAAATTTGAAAAAAGCGATTTTTATTAATTATAACATAACGCTGGTTAATAGACAATGAATATAAATCTTAAGACGTTACGGATAATCGACAATTTACACAACATTATTGAGCGATTTTAGCGAGCATCCAACAAGCTCGCAAAAGGCATCCGCTATAAAATCCAACGCCTTTTTGGAAGCAGACGGCTGTATTTTAATCGTCGCAAGCCTTTCATAGTCCGAATTATCTATAAATTTAAGGTTATTAATTAAATTAATCGGAATGGGCTGACCGTCGACGTCTTTGCATAACGGACACAATACCCCGCCCCTTAGCGCCGAAAAATACGGCTTGGAAACAGTAGCTTTGCAAGACGAACATTTGGAAAAATTCATCTTATATCCTATCAGAGCCAAAGTGTCGATAATAAATTTGGCCGCAATTACCTTTTCGTCGGTCTTCTCATAAGCTAATTCTTTTAGCGCCTTTAAACTTTGCAAAAACAGTTTCTCATTAGGCTGTCCTTCAACGGTCGCGTAATCAATGACTTCCAAGATAACGCAACCAGCAAAAAACCTTTCGCTCTGATAAGCCAGATCGTAAAACGATTCCGTCAAGGTGCAATTGGTCGTTATATAATTATTGCCGCGCTCGCAAAGTATAAACTCTCCAAAGCAAAAAGGCTGCGCCGCCATTTTCATCTTGGCCTTGGGCTTTTTAACCCCTCTAAAAACGGCGTAAAGCTTGCCCTTTTCCAAAGTAAAAATTGCGGCAACTTTATCATCGTCTTTATAATCCTTGGTATTAAGAACTAACCCCGTAACCTTAATATTATCTTCCATAGAAAAATTATATCAAATTATAAACTTAATTTTTATTTTTGTTATAAATAATTATATAGTTTTTTGAACATACTACAACTATAAATAAATAGGAGGTTGACCTATGATTGACGATGAATTAGGTAATGCATATTGGCAATTGTTTTCTTCCACGGGGCAAATCGGATATTATCTGTTATATAAAAGGCTAACCGAAGACGAAGAAGTCAATCCTCCTACAAAAAGATCCAAATTTGATTAACGCAAAATTACAGACCTTAATTTTTTTAAGGTCTGTAATCTTTTTGGGAAGATTGTCCCGTTTGTCTTTTTAAATTTTCTTTATTTTTTTCTAAATATATCTGATATAACTCATCAGCAGTCATGCCCGCGTGCAAGCACATGCTCACAAAAAAGTGCATGACATCGACCAGCTCTTCTTTTAATGACTGGCCGTCAATTTCTTTAGGATTTTTCCACCATTTAAAATTGACTTCGTCCAGCACCTCGCTTAATTCAGAAATTATAGCCAAGATATTTTTTTGAATCCAAACTTCAGGCGTGAATTTATCTTGTAAATTATGATTTTGGGATATAAAGTTATTTAAGCTTTCTTGCATTTGGAAAATATGCTCAAGTTTATCCATATAAATCTCCTTTTGTAACCCCCTCTATAAAAATATACCATAGCAATAAAAAAAGCCATAGCAAACGCTATGGCTTTTTTTATTGTTTATGTTTAATTAATATATTTTAACAAATCTTCGGTTTCTCTATTAGCCACGCAAGCTATGCTCGCTCTTTCAAAATTTAGATATTTTCTTGCGACATTTATAACATCGTCCTTGGTTATGGAATTGATGTCTTTTAGCTTTTTATCCAAATCAAAAATCTCATCCGATACCAATAACATCTTTCCATAAACGTTCATAATCGCTGTAGTGTTTTCTTGACCTAGTATAAAATTGCCTTTTAACTGCTCTTTGCCTCGTAAAAACTCGTCATCGGTAATTCCGTCTTTTACGAATTTCTTGAGTTCTTCTACGGTCGTGCTTACGGCTTTTTCAATGTTTTGCGGGTTTGTGCCGCAATAAATCGAGAAAAGACCGTTATTTTTGTATGAAGATATAAAGCTATAAACAGAATAAGCAAGCCCTAATTCTTCTCTTATTTTTTGGAACAATCTAGAGCTCATTGAGCCGCCCAAGATATTAGACATTATCATCATAGCGTGCGTGTCTTCAGAGTTAAAAACGGGCGAAGGAAAACCTATCGCAATGCTCGCCTGCTCTAACTGTTTTACTTTGCTGCCAAATTTGTGCGCGGATAGATGTTTAGGCGCAGGAACTGCTTTAAGACAGTTTTCTCTGCCCTGGAATCTTTGATTAAAGTATTTATCGACCATATCGGTTAATTTATCAAAATCCAGATTTCCCGCTACCGCTATAACTATATTTTGCGGGCAATAATGGTCAGCCATAAATTTCTGGATTTTTTCTTTATTAAAACTATTTATGTTATCTGCGTTGCCAATTATCGGCTGCCCTAGCGGACTGCCTTCAAAAAATAATTTAGCAAGATGTTCATGGCAAACATCCTCAGGCGAGTCCTCTGTCATAGAGATTTCTTCTAGAACGACTTTTTTTTCTTTTTCCAGTTCATTTTCGTCAAAGAGCGAATTAAACAACATATCGCTCAAAATATCCAAACATTGTTCAAGATGCTCGTCTATCGACTTGGTATAATAACAAGTAATTTCTTTAGCCGTAAATGCGTTAATTTGACCGCCGATTTTGTCTATAGAGTCGGCAATATCAAATGCCGTGCGATTGGTTGTGCCCTTAAAAAGCATATGTTCTATGAAATGGGATATGCCGTTGATTTGGCTATCTTCATACGCGCTTCCCGCGCCTACCCAAACGCCTACGGATACCGACCTTAAAAAGTCGAGCTTTTTCATTATTAATCTTAATCCGTTGGGATAGGAAACCATCTTATGCATAAAAAAATACCTCTCGTAAAAGTTTTTAAATATAGTATGCGATATTTGCCAAAAAATTAATTTATAAAAATGAAAAAAATGGAATATTTGACTAATAGTTTATATGAAATACTTAAAACAGTCAATTTTAAATCTTGCTCACGGTAGCAATATTCTCGCTTACCGTAACCAACGAAAAACCTTTTTCTTTTAAGGTTTTGATTATATTAGGCAGCGCTTCTACGGTGTTTTGGGTAGGATGCATTAAAATTAAATCGCCGTTTGAAGCTTTGGCCGTCGCTCTTTTATAAATCAAATCGGTATTTTTATCCCGCCAATCTATCGTATCTTTAGTCCACATAATTGTTTTATAACCCAATTCATCCGCAACTTCTAGCGTGGTTTTGTTATAAGAGCCTGACGGAGGCGCAAACAACGAGGTTTTTACGCCGCAAATGCTTTGAATTAATTTTTCGGTTACATAAATTTCTTCACGGTTTTGCTCTTTGGATAAATTTTTATGGTCTTTATGAAAATATCCATGATTGCCTATTTCATGTCCGCGTTTAACAATGTCTTTTAGCACTTCTTCATTTTTAGCCGCCCAGCTGCCGCCTATAAAAAATGTGCATTTTACATTATATTGATCAAAAATCAAGAGCATATCGTCGATATATTCCGTTCCCCAATATACATTTATCATGAGGCTTATATTACTTTTAGAGGTGTCGCCGTTATAATATGCTTGCGGGCTTCCGCTATTAAACACCTGAGCTATGTCGTCTTTTATCGACATTCCTAAGACAAATAGCACCGCGATTGCTATAATTATATTGCAAAATACGTCCCTAAAATATTTTAATTTTTGGGTTGCGTTTTGAATCATATTTTATATATATTCTCTAAGATAGAAAAAAAGTAATGAAACCAGCAAACTAAACCTACAATTAAAAACTTCAAAATCATTGGCAATTGATAGACAATCTTTTTAAGATATATTATCATTATATGGCAAACAAAATTATTAAGGAGATATAATATGGCATCAACTTCTATTAAAAACATCTTTGCTCGCGAAATAATTGACTCTCGCGGCAATCCTACCGTAGAAGCTATAGTAACTTTGGAAGGCGGAGCGCAAGGCGTTGCGGCTGTTCCTTCTGGCGCTTCTACCGGTATGTTTGAAGCGGTTGAATTGAGAGACGGCGACAAAAAGAGATATTTAGGCAAAGGCGTGCTAAAAGCTGTTAACAATGTCAACACCGAAATCTTCCAAGCCCTAAAAGGCAAAGACGCTTTGGATTACGCTGCCAACGATAAGATTATGTTTGAATTGGACGGAACGGAAAACAAGGGACGTTTGGGCGCTAACGCTATCCTATCCGTATCTTTGGCTGCTTCTAAGGCTGCGGCTAACGCTTTGGGACTTCCTTTGTATAAATATTTGGGCGGAGACAGCGCGACTGTTTTACCTGTTCCTATGTGCAACATTATTAACGGCGGCGCGCATGCTTCCAACAACATCGATGTTCAAGAATTTATGATTATGCCCGTCAACGCTCCTTCCTTTACCGAGGGTATTAGATGGTGCGCAGAAGTATTCCATAACCTAGCTAAAGTTCTAAAAAGCAAGGGTCTATCTACCGCTGTGGGCGACGAAGGCGGATTCGCTCCCAACCTCAACAGCGTAGAAGAAGCGCTTGACACTATTATGCAAGCTATCGAAAACGCAGGATACAGACCCGGCGAAGACGTAAAAATCGCCTTGGACGCTGCTTCAAGCGAATGGTTTACAGAAAACGGCGACTACTTCTTGCCTAAGAACAAGCAAAAGATGACCGCCGACGAACTAATCGAATATTGGGACAAGCTTACCACAAAGTATCCCATTATTTCGTTAGAAGACGGTCTAGCAGAAGAAGACTGGGAAGGCTGGAAAAAACTTACCGCTAAACTCGGAAAACGCGTTCAACTAGTCGGCGACGACTTGTTCGTAACCAATACCAAGAGATTGCAAAAAGGTATTGATAACCACGTAGCTAACTCTATTCTAATTAAGCCCAACCAAATCGGCAGCTTAAGCGAAACCATAAACGCCGTTAAGATGGCTCAAAACGCCGGCTACACCGCTGTTATGTCCCACAGAAGCGGCGAAACCGAAGATACCACAATAGCTGATTTGGCAGTAGCTACGGGCGCTACCCAAATTAAGACAGGTTCGCTATCCAGAAGCGAAAGAATTGCTAAGTTCAATCGCCTATTGTTGATCGAACATGAACTAGGCGCTAACGCAAAATACCCTGGAATAAATGCATTTTATCAATTAGTAAAATAATAATTATATAAAAAGGCCTTCCAAAGAGAAGGCCTTTTTTTATTCCTTTTTTTCTTATCCGGAAAAACGATAATAGAAAGTAAAATTAATAAATAAATGCTATCAAATTTGCAATAAAAAAGCGCCTCGTTTTATATGAGGCGCTTCATTTTATATTAATAAATTATGTATCAGAAACTACTATTCTAAAGCCACAATGTAATAATACAACGGTTGACCGCCAAAAAGGCAATCAACATCGCACTTAGGATACTTAGCGCTTAACTCTTCCACTATCTTTTGCGCGTCTTCTTCGTTTACATCGTTACCAAAATACAAGGTAATCGTCGAAACATTATGATCCATCATTTTTTCGATTAATTCTTTTGTAACGGTATTGACATCTTTACCTGTGGCAAGAATTTCTTTATTGTCAATACCGATAATATCGCCTTGGCTAAGCTGCTGACCGTCGCCGTAACTCGTGCTTCGAACAGCGTAAGTAACTTGACCAGCCTTGACGGATTTGAGCGCTTCCATCATATTCTCGCAGTTTTCTTCCAAATCGGCCTCTGGGTCAAAACACAAAGCGCAAGCGATGCCTTGAGGTATATTAACCGTAGGGATAATAATCAAGTTTCTCTTGGTAATTTCTTTCGCTTGTTCGGCGGCTAAGATTATGTTCTTGTTATTGGGGAAAATGAAGACATTTTCAGCCATAACTTTATCGGCGGCTTTGGCTATGTCGTCCGCGCTAGGATTCATGGTTTGACCGCCTTCAATGATGTAATCTACCATCAAATCTTTGAATATGTTTGATAATCCTTCGCCTACGCAGACGCTTACCATTCCAAAAGGCTTTAATTGTTCTTGAGATTGTTTTAGAGCTCTATTTTGCTCTAGCATGTTTTCAATCTTAATCTTATCAAGCTCGCCCAATTCTAAAGCGTATTGCAAAGCGTTACCGGGGTTATTTGTGTGGACGTGCACCTTGACCAAAGACAAGTCGCCTATAACCAGTACGCAATCGCCTATGGCCATAAGCTTTTCTCTAAACCTGTCAATATCAGCTTCGGTTGTTTTTTTATATAGGTTGATAACAAAGAACTCTGTGCAATAAGCGAATTCTATGTCTTCAAGGCTATCTAAATCAGCATGGAATTGTTTAAAAGTATTTAAAGTTTGATCAGTCGAGATTCTATCGTTATATTCCAAAATTTCAGGCGACTCGGTATTGGTAATTACGTTATAGAATCCCGTAAATATAATTAACAATCCGCGTCCGCCAGCGTCTATAACGCCCGCTTTTTTGAGAACGGGCAGCATTTCGGGAGTTTGCATCAATACCTGTTCGCCGTAGTCTATTACCGATTTTAAGAAATCTTCCATGTCTATGGACTTTTTGGTAATAGACAGAGCGTGTTCCGCCATGCCCCTTATAACAGTCAGCATTGTGCCTTCTTTAGGCTTGGTAACCGCTTTATAAGCTACGTCCGAGCCTTCTTTTAGGGCTTTGGCAAAAATCTTAGGCGTAATTTCTTCGTTTTCTTGGCTAAACACGGAAGCCATACCTTTAAATATTTGCGATAATATAACGCCCGAATTTCCGCGCGCGCCCCTTAAAGCGCCTTTTGAAAGCGCGTTGGACAAATCGATAATATTATTGTTAGGACAATTTTCTACTTCTTTGGATGCCGCAAGCATTGTAAGCGACATATTTGTGCCCGTATCGCCGTCAGGCACGGGAAAGACATTTAGCGAGTCTACATAATTTTTGTTTTGCTCCAATAGCTTAGTGCTGCTTAAAATCAGCCTTCTAAGCATGGCTCCGTTAATGTTCTTAGACATTATCCCCTCCCGATCTCAATAAAGAATATAATAAAAACATTTTTCTAGTATAAATATATGGCCTTTTCATAAGCAAAATACTAAACTTTGACTCCCACAACGTTTACGTTAAGAGAGTCAACCACCATTCCTGTAAATTTTTCTACATTGTATTTTACGGATTTCTTTATTGATTCTGCAACGGCTTCTATGGAAACGCCGTATTTTAAAATAACATACAAATCAATAAAAATCCGGTCGCCATTTGTAATGACTTTGACGCCCTTGCTTACGGAACGTCTTTTAAAGAGTTCGGCAATATGGTCGGATAGCCTTTTGGGAACCAAATCTACTATGCCATAGCAATCCAAAGCAGTGTAACCTGCCACTTGAGCTATGGCCTCTTCGGTAACCGATATTTTGCCATATGCGTTGGTCGTATGGACAGACATCTTACCTCTTTGGTCCCAAGACTACATAATATTGTCCAAAACATTATACTATATTACCAGTCGATTTTCAATTGATTTAAAGCGCGATGATATAACATTCAACAAAATGTGACGATTTTTTTCCAAAAATCTGTTCTAATAAAGTAAGTTTTAAGATATCGGCAATAATTCGTTAATGTTATTTTAACCTTAATAGAGAAAGAACCTTATAAAAACAAGCAGTATTAAGTTGCAAAATTAGACAAACAATGCTAATATATATGAGTTGAATTTTTGAAATTGCGGAGGAATATATAATGTCAAGAGTTTGCGCCGTATGCGGCAAAGGTAAGATGAGCGGCAATAATGTAAGCCATTCTAACCGCAAAACCAGAAGAGCTTTTAACGCAAATCTGCTAAAAGCAGATCTTGAGATAAACGGCAAACAAGTGCGCGGTTACATTTGCACTCGTTGTCTTCGCACCTCTCGTAAACAGCAAGAAGCTTAAAGATTTAATAATAAATAATAACTCTCGCTAAAACAAGCGAGAGTTATTTTTATGCTTTGAAACAAAAGGATTTCCCTTAATAAAAAAGCGCCAAGGATAATCAACGGCCTCGGGAGCGTAATCAATATTAATACGGGGCGTTATAGCAATTTGAGATTGGTCAATATCCAGGTACTCTGTTATTGTTATATTCTCGTCTGTAACTAAGTCTATTCCGTTATGCGCTTTGGTAATTCCTAAAGCCTGACACACCCTGCCCGGCCCTGATGTCAAAGAATATATATTTTTATTGGTTATCTCCAGTTTTCTCAGCTCAGCCATCGTTTGAATATTATCCAAAGGCTCTACAGCCCTTATCAACACTCCCGCAGGAACTCCTTTTGGCTCCGTGATTACGTTCATGCAAAAATACAATCCGTAAATTTGATAGACATACAAAGCGCCGCCATCTTCCCACATGACCTTATTTCTCTCCGTCATACCTCTATATGCGTGGGTGGCGGCGTCTATAGCGCCTATGTAAGCCTCGGTTTCGACGATCACAGCCGTCAGAGTTATGCCGTTGTAATTTCTTACAACGCGCTTTCCTAATAATTGTTTGCTTACAGTTAGAGTATCCCTTTGATAAAAATCGCGGCTGAGCCTTTTAAATTCTGTCATACGTTAGATCGAAGTTGCTTTCTAAAAATTAACCTTAATATTCCTCTAATTACTCTGGGCGGTTTGATGCATATTATCTTCATAACTTCCTCCAAAATTCATAAAAAGCTTTGTATTCAATATATGCATCAATGCCGAATAATGTCACAGGTTTTTATTGGCCGCGCAAACGCTTGATTGCTTCCGTTTTGTCTTTAGCTGAAAATACGGTGTTGCCAGCTACTATTATATTAGCGCCCGCGTTAATAACGCTTTGAACGTTTTCAAAATTAATTCCGCCGTCTATTTCTATATCAATATCTTTGCCCAAAGCGGCCATCATTGATTTTAAATCCTTTAACTTATCAATAGAGCTAGGAATAAATTTTTGTCCGCCAAATCCAGGATGAACGCTCATAACCAAAACCATATCGCAATAAGGCAAGACATCTTTTATAGCGCTAACGGGCGTTTCCGGATTTAGAACTATACCCGCAAAAACGCCGCAAGATTTTATTAGTTTAATGCCTTCGATAGCGTTTTTAGTTGCTTCTATATGTATGGTTATTATATCTGCTCCTGCCTTAACAAAGCGTTCAATATATTTTTCGGGTTCGACAATCATTAAGTGAACGTCTAGATTTAATTTCGTTACCTTTCTTATGTCCTCTATCATTTTTATTCCGAATGTGATATTAGGAACAAAAACGCCGTCCATAACATCGCAGTGCAGCCAATCCGCGCCCGCGCTTTCAAGCTCTTTAATATCTCTAGCCATATTGGCAAAGTCCGCCGAGAGCAAGGACGGCGCGACTATAATTGATTCTTTTGTTTTTTTATCCATCTTTTCCTCTTTTACTAAGTAATACTTAATTCTTTTATATTATTAAAGATTTCTAAATACCTTAAATATCTTTCTTTAGAGATTTTTTGCTCTTCGACAGCCTCTTTTACCGAGCAACTAGGTTCATTTATATGAAGACAACTTGAAAACTTGCAGTTATCCTTATATTCGTTAAATTCGTCATAATAATCCTTTAAATTATTATACTTCAAATCGTTTAATTCCAACAAGTTAAATCCGGGCGTGTCCGCTATATAATAATCGTCAAGATTTATTATTTCCGTGTGCCTTGTGGTGTTTTTTCCTCTTAAAATCTTTTGGCTAAGATCGCCCACTTCGGAATATTCGCAACCTAATATGGCGTTGATTAAACTGGACTTTCCTACCGCAGACTGCCCCGCAAAACAGTTAATGCCGCCTTTTAATATTTGTTTTAAATTATCAACATTATAACCCGTCTTGGCGGACACTTGGATAAAACGAATATTGGAATGTTTATATTGTTCCTGTATTTTTTTCGCCAATTCGTTATCCAAATCCACTTTGTTATAGCATAATATAGGCTCAATTCTGTTTATTTTTGCGGCTATTATAAGTTTATCGGTTAAAACCAAATCCGCGCTGGGAACGCAAGAAATAACTATAATTATACGGTCTATATTGGCAATGGGCGGTCTGATTAGCTTGTTCTTTCGCGGCAAAATGTTTTCGATAACGCAATTAGCGTCGTCAACTTCTACAATATCGCCAGCTAGCAATTGATCTTTTTTTAGCTTTTTGCGAGCAAAACATTCCATAAGCTTTCCGTCCGCCATAACGGAAAACTTGCCCGCAATACATTTGGTTACGATTCCCCTTACTAACATACACTCCTTATGTGCTTAAATAATTATTTCTTAACTGTCCGCAAGCGCCCTCTATGTCGCTGCCCATAGAGCGCCTTATTGTTACGGACACATTATGCTTTTTGAGTTTGATCTCAAACTCTTTCGCCTGTTCGCGCGTGCAAGGTTTTAAGCCTTTTTCCTTTACATAATTTAACATAATCAAATTTATATGGCAAGAATAGCCTTTGGTTATATTAACCAAAGCTTGTAAAGACTCTTCGTCCATATTTACATCTTTTATCAAAGCGTATTCATAAATAACTCTTCTGCCCGTTTTTTTAAAGTAATATTTTGCCGCTTCTACGATATCCGCAACTTTATATTTATTGGCTATGGGCATTATTGATTTTCTTATTTGGTCTATCGCTGAATGCAAAGATATAGTCAAGGTTATCTTATAGCCGTCATCGGCGAGCTTTTTTATATTTTCGCACAAACCGCAAGTAGAAAGCGAT
>DATCJN010000036.1:0-48403 GCA_036562755.1 Clostridia bacterium
GGTTACAGACAGCTTGTCATTTGAAATAAAGAGCAGGATAGAACTTGAAGTTATAAGCAGAATGTTTGAGGGCGTAACCCAAGTTACCGAGATCAAAAGAGACGCTCAAACAGGTGCTGTCCTATATACCACTAACCTTGATAATTACGTATATGGCTATAAAGGCTATGATTACGAATACGGCGCTTGCAATATCTTTATCGCGTTTGCTCAAGACGGAAAGATAGAAAAAATAGACGGCGTTGTAACTAGCACCTATTATTTCCCTGTTTCAGTTTATTTAGCAAAATTTGAAGGTAAAGATGCAACGATGTTAGCTAAACGCGAAGATGTAGGTATTGATGTTGTAAGCGGCGTGACATATACAAGCAACGCTGTATATGAGACTGTGGCAAAGATTTGCCAATTCTACTTAGCAGGTGATCAATAATGAAAGCAAAAAATATAATCTTTGAAGGCATAGTAACCAATAACCCGATATTTGTTATGGTATTGGGAATGTGTCCTGTTCTGGGCGTAACAAACACGCTTAGCAACGCTTTGTGGCTGGGCGTGTCCACTTGCTTTGTTTTGATCTTGAGCAACCTAATAATATCTCTAGTGGGCGGTATAATACCCAACAAAGTAAGAATCCCTTGCTATATAATCATAATCGCTACGCTATCTACGTTGATAGACTTGGCGCTTAGAAAGTTTTTGCCCGGCGTTTATGACGAGATAGGACGCTTTATTCAAATAATAGTCGTAAACTGCATTATCTTAGCAAGAGCCGAAGCTTTTGCGTCCAAAAACAAACCTCATTGGGCTTTGTTGGACGGCGTCGGGGTAGGAGTAGGATTTTTAATCGGATTGTGTATTTTAGGGTTATTAAGAGAATTATTTGGCGCGGGCAAGATATGGAATATCCAAATAATTCCTTTTTCCGGTATCCAAATCTTAAGCATTCCTGCCGGCGGCTTTATCTTGCTTGCAGTTTTGCTCGCGATTTTTAACGCTGTGAAAAATAAAATTGAAAAAGATCAAAAGATAAAAAAGGCTTTATTAAAAAAACAAGCACTGGAAAAAGCCCAAGGAGGTAAGGCATAATGGATTTCTTGGTAATGATTGTTTCCACATTTATAACCGCCGTATTTACCGAAAATATCGTATTTCATTATACATACGGCATGTGCCCCTTTTTGGGCGTAAGCCAAAAAAGCAAGACCGCGGTAGGAATGGGATTGACGGTAATTTTAGTCATTACAATATCGTCCATCTTGTCCTATCTTGTATATACCTATCTTTTGTTGCCTTTTGAGTTGGAATATTTGCAAATATTATTATTTATCTTGATTATAGCCGCTTTAGTGCAGTTAATGGAAATATTGCTAAAAAGATTTATTCCTGCGTTATATAAAGCTTTGGGAATTTACTTGCCTTTGGTTACCACTAACTGCGCGGTTTTGGGAACAGCAAACGCGGTTATAGCTAAAGAACTTGTTTTTATCGATACTATATTCTATTCGTTGTTTATTGGCGTAGGATTTTTATTGGCTTTAGTATTGATGTCAGGAATAAGAGAACGCTCCGAAAAAGCGGACATTCCTAAAAGCTTTAAAGGCTTGCCCATTGCGCTTATCGCCGCTGGAATTATGGCTATGGCGTTTTCGGGTTTAAGCGGATTGAGCTTTTTTGGTTAATTAGGATAAATCTAAAAGAGGAATATAAAATACTATGGATTTCTTTATGACATTTATTTTGCCAATACTAATCGTTATGGGCATAGCAGCCATACTGGGCTTTGTATTGGCGTTTTTGGGAGAAAAATTAGAAGTTAAACAAGACGAAAGGGTTTCCAAAGTAATAGAAAATCTTGCGGGAGTTAATTGCGGCAGTTGCGGTTATGCAAGCTGTGCGGCTTTTGCCGAAGCGTTAGTCTCAGGAAATACGACTTTGGATAAATGCAGGCCCACAAATTCGGATAAAAAAGCTATCATAAAAGAACTCTTAAGTCAGAAAAAAGACGCTTAATAAATTTAAATATAACCGCAATATAATTAAGCAACCGTATATAAATTTATATGCGGTTATATTTTTGCGGTTTTACGTTTAAAATTAAAATAATATTAGTATTTTTTGAACGCTATAGAGTATTTTTATACAATATTTAGATTGAATTTTGTTAAATTTGGCTCTTTTCAAGGGCTGAATGCTATGATATAATACAAAAAGTGATTAAAGTATAGTTTTTAGCTAAGAAGGAAGAGGATACGATTTTGGAAAAGATAGCGGTCATTGATTTAGGTTCAAACTCAGTAAGAATGGTGCTTGCTAATATACTAGAAGGCGGATATTTCGTAGTTTTTGACGATATTAAAGAAACGGTTAGACTAGGCGAAGGCATGGAAAAGGACGGATTCTTAAAGTCGTCCAAAATCGCGCAGGCAATAATAACATTGAAAATGTTTAGAAAATTATGCGACGCTTACCAAGTAGATAAGATTATTGCAGTCGCTACCAATGCCGTAAGACGCGCAAAAAACCAAAAGAGCTTTTTAGACGAAGTTTATGCCATGTGCGGCTTTAAGATAAATGTCCTTACCGAAGAAGAGGAAGCTAGACTGATTTATCAAGGTGTTATTAATTCTTTGGATATTCCCAAAGGTCTTATTATGGACATTTCGGGAAGCTCCACCCAATTAATTCATTACAATAGACGCAACATTCTCAATACTGTCAATATACCGTTCGGCTCGATTACTTTAACTAACTTGTTCTATGACGAAACTCTACCGCCTGAAAAGCAAGCCGAAAAGATTGAATTATTTATAACGGAACAGCTCTCAAGAATAGATTGGCTAAAACAACTTGAGCCCGAAGTCCAATTAATAGGCGTAGGCGGCGCGTTTAGAAACTTAGGCAAGATAAGCCGCACGCTCAGAAGATATTCGCTGGACAATGCCCATAATTATGTAATGCAAAGAGAGCATTTTATTGACATCTATGACATGATAAAAGTGCTTGACTATGAAAAGCGAATGAAGATTAAGGGCATGTCAAGCGGCAGAGCGGATATTTTTATCAGCGCTTTAGCTTGCATAAAAGGCCTTTTAAATGTAATACCCAATACCCAGCTTACGATAAGCGCGAGCGGTTTAAGAGAAGGCATTCTGTATAATTATGCCGTTCCTTCTACCGCAGAAAAACCCATTACAGATATATTAGGTCATAGTATCAATACTATAATGAAATACTTTGACGAAAACTCCGCGCATGCCGAGCAAGTTTATAACTTATCTATGCAGTTGTTTAAGCAATTAAGAGTGCTTCATAAACTGCCCAGACAATATATCAAAATTTTAAAAGTCGCGGCGCTGTTGCACGACTGCGGCTCCAGAATAAAATACTATGACCATCATAAGCACTCGTTCTATATAATTCTTAATTCTCACCTAAACGGGCTTACCCAAAGAGAATTACTGCTGGCGGCGTTTGTGGCAAGCGCGCACAGAAGGGAAGGCTTAAGCCTTGGCGAATGGAATAGATATAAAGATATTCTAAAAGACGAGGACTTGCCCGCAGTAAGAAAGTTAGGCGTCATTTTGAGAATTGCCGAAAGCTTGGATAGATCTATGAGCGGCGTCGTTAAGACTTTGTCTTGCGATGTGCTGGGGGATTCGGTAATTATGAAAACCGAAGCGGACGGCGACTGTTCTTTGGAAATAAAAAACGCCTTAGCTGCGTCCGGAGAGTTTTATAAAGCTTTCCATAAGAATCTTGAAATACTTTAATGATATAAAAAAAACGCGCCTGTTAGACAAGGCGCGTTTTTTATATATTAACGAATAAAATTCAAGTTATTTTGCTGCTGTTGCATTTGTCTAGCTAGTTCCATCCCCGCCAGAACGCCTATAACAATCGCTAAGATTGCTAATACAATTCAATTAATCCAAAAGCAAATCCTATTATTCAATTTGACTTTGACATTTGACACGCGTTTTCATGTTTTCTCCTTTTTTTAACACAATCATTTAGGTCATTTCATAAAATGTAATGACATATTTTCAGCCCTAGTTTACTTATTTCAACAAATGGAGGATTAAGATTATGAAGCCGATATTATCTTGTAAGGGGCTGAAGAACCGCCAAGTATTGTTATCTAATACTATTAGGCGGCTATGGATAGAGCACGTATTATGGACTAGGTTTTTCATAATAAGCGATGTTTTTAATTTGCCTGATTTACAATTTGTGACTCAAAGGCTGTTGCAAAATCCGGTTGACTTTGCTAATGTGTTTAGAAAATATTATGGAGAGCAAACGGCCGAACAATTCCAACAGCTTTTAACCGACCACCTTTTGATAGCCGCAGATTTAGTCAATGCGCTGATTGCCGGCGACCAGACTCAAATACAAGAACAGCGCAATAGATGGTATGCTAACGCTGAAGATATTGCATATTTTCTTGCAGGAATAAATAGCTGCTATTGGGATGTGTTCGTTTGGAGAAACCTGCTTTTTGAACATCTTGCGTTAACGGAAGAAGAGGCTATTTTAGTCATAAACGGTCAATATGAGCAAAGCATAGTTATATACGATCGCATCCAAGCGGAAGCCTTAGAGATGGCAGATTATATGACCTGCGGCATAATCAAACAATTTAATATAATGTAAAAAAGACCGCGCTTTTCGCGCGGTCTTAATTGATTAAATTGTTTATGATTAAAATACGCCCTGTTCAAGCATTGCCTGCGCGACTTTCTTAAAGCCCGCTAAGTTAGCTCCGGCTACTAAGTCGTATCCTAAGCCGAATTCTTCCGCAGTCTCAACCGATATCTTATAGATGTTTTGCATAATTCTTTGAAGCTGAGAGTCGACTTCTTCCTCAGTCCAGACCAGCTTTTGCGCGTTTTGAGACATTTCCATAGCGGAAACGCCTACGCCGCCCGCGTTAGCCGCCTTAGAAGGCGCGACTATTACATTGTGCTCTTTTAGGTATTGCAAAGCTTCGTTTGTAGTAGGCATGTTGGAAACCTCGATATAATACCTAGCGCCCGAATCGACTATTCTCTTGGCCCATTCCAAATCCACTTCGTTTTGGGTAGCGGCTGGCATATAAATGTCAACCTTTTCGCCCCAAGGTCTGGAATTAGGAACGAATTTTACTTTAAATTTATCAGCATAATCTTTGATACTGCCTTTTGCGCGCATCTCTAATAGATAATCTACCTTTTCTTCGCTTGTAGAAATGCCGTCGGGGTCATAGACATAGCCCTGGCTGCCCGATATAGTAACCACTTTAGCGCCCATGTGCATAGCCTTTTTGCAAATACCCCATGCTACGTTGCCATAGCCCGAAACGGCTATAGTTTTGCCTTTTATATCTTCTCCGTGCGCTTTTAATACCTCATTTAGATAATACATAGCGCCGTAACCGGTAGCTTCGGGACGAATCAATGATCCGCCGTAAGTTAAGCCTTTGCCGGTCAAAACGCCGTTTTCCCAAACGCCTTTTATTCTTCTATATTGACCAAACATATAGCCGATTTCGCGTCCGCCTACGCCTATATCGCCTGCGGGAACGTCGATTTCGGGGCCGATATGCCTATATAATGCTGTCATGAAAGCTTGGCAAAAACGCATAATCTCGGCGTCCGATCTTCCAATAGGGTTAAAGTCAGCTCCGCCCTTGCCGCCGCCAATAGGCAATCCTGTCAACGCGTTTTTAAAGGTTTGCTCAAACGCCAAAAACTTAATAATTCCGGGATAAACATCTGCGCGAAATCTTATACCGCCCTTATAAGGTCCTAAAGCGCCGTTAAATTGGCAACGATAACCGTTGTTGGTGTGGTATTTGCCGTTATCGTCCATCCAAACAACCCTAAAGGAAATCATTCTTTCGGGCGTTACCATTCTGTTTAGCAAATCGGCTTCTTCATATTCGGGATGCTTGTCCACAAGGGGAGATACAGAAGTTAAAACTTCTTCTACGGTTTGCACAAATTCGGGTTCGCTCTTGTATTTTGCTTTTACATTCTCAATAACGCTTTTTACATAGGCATTCATAGCCAAACTCCTTTTTAAAAAAAATGTCGAAATTGCTCAATACAACTTTTGATTTTAGCACATTAGATTATATATAGCAAAAAAATAGTTCATAAAAATAAATTATAATTAAAATTAATTCTCTTTATAATAAAAAAGCGGACATCAAAAAATGTCCGCTAATATGAAAGGGGGGAGAGAGAATTATATATTAATTCCTTTTTAGGTCATCGAAGAGTTTAGTTGATTTATTTTTTCTTTTATTTTTTGCTTGCCTTTTGAAACCATTTCAGATACGGGAGAATTGCCTTCTACCAACGCAGCGCCTATTACGGCTCCCAAGGCCAAACCTATTATCAATGATGTGCGCATTAAGAATTCCTCCTTTTTTATTTGCTGATTCTAGTATAAGTATTTACAAAAGAATTATTTATTACATATTTTGCTAAATAAATTAATTTAAAATAAAGTTAAATATTCATATATTAGATAATAGCTATTATATATCATTTATGATAGACTTAAGAAAAGAGGTATTCAATGCGCGTTCTAGGAATAGACTACGGCGACAAGAGAATTGGACTCGCGTTAAGCGATCAATTAAAGATATTGGCAAGTCCTTTGGAAGTGTATATTCGAAAGTCTTTGCAACAGGATTTAGAGTATATCAAAAAATTAATCCAATCCAACCAAGTTGATACGGTCGTAATAGGTTTGCCTCTAAATATGGACGGCACGCTTGGCGATCGCGCCTTAAAAACGCAGGAATTTGGCGAACAATTAAAGAGCATAATCGATATACCTATCGTTTATATCGATGAAAGATGGACTTCAAAAGAATCCGAACGCATCTTAATAGAAAGTAATATTCGGCGTGAAAAACGAAAAGTTTTAGTAGACAAGGTAGCGGCACAAAATATTTTGCAACGCTATTTGGATATGCCCAAAAACAAATAAAAAACAGTTATTATAATAATACTAAATTAAAAAAGGAGATTTTTTTATGTCAAACAAAAAAGAAAACGACTTCATCGTGGATTTGATGCCCGAAGATAACGCCGAAATTATTACTTTGTATGACGAAGAAGAAAACGAGGTTCCGTTTTATCAAATAGCTTGCGTCGAACATAATAATGAATTTTACGCTATGCTTCAGCCCGCTACCGAGGTGGAAGGAATAGGAGAAGACGAAGTAATAGTATTAAAGATGTTAGAAGCTAAGGACGACGAGGACGATATATTCGAGCCCGTTACAGACGAAAAGCTTTTAGATGAAATCTATCAAGCTTACATAAAAGCGGTAGAAGAAGAATACGCCGACGATTATGACGATGAGGACGAAGAAGAGGACGAAGAATAAAAAAATGCCTGTCAAACGACAGGCATTTTTTTTATTTATCTATTTGAGGTATAAAGTTTTCAAAAACTATGTTATCGCAATAAAGTTTTACGTCTTCGTATTCTTGTTGCGAGCGAACCGTCCAGGCCAAAACGGGCAGTTTGGTTTTTGTAACATATATATTGGGCAAAAACCTCTGGTCGTATGCTAAAAAATCGGGCTTAGAAATACGGTTTAACAGCATGCGCTTTAGCACGAATTTCTTAAAAAAGCTTAACGACTTTTCGTCCGTAAAGAAAGAAGATAACTGGCCGCGCATTATATGGGGGGCATGAATTTTAAAATATTCTACCGTGTAAGGATTAAAGGACTGCACGGCGTATTCGCCATCGTAACCCTTTAAAATTTCCAAAACTTTTTTCTCTAGCGCCCCTACTTTATGTTCGTTTTTTATCTCAATTAAAACGGGAACCTGGCCGTTTATTAATTCAAGCGCTTCTTCAAATGTGGGGATATGCTCTTCGCTTTTTAAGATTTTATAATCTTTTAGTTTTTCTTTAACCAAGTTGGTAACATATCCGTCGCTGTTGGTAAGCCTGCTCAATTTCTCGTCATGAAATACTACCAGCGTTCCGTCGTCTATAATTCTTACGTCTAATTCGATAGGGTAACCGGCGTCTTTTGCTTTTTTGAACGCCGACAAAGTATTTTCGGGCGATTCGGCATCGTGTAATCCTCTATGCGCAATGGGCTTAGTAAAAAGCCATGTATTTGTAATTTTCATTATTTGCCTTCTTTTTGCTTAAATTTATAGACCGTTTAAAATTTTATCATTAATAATATTTTTTATCTACTAATTTAAACTAAAAACCTAATTCTTCGTTGACAATTATAACATGAAACTCTTTATTGCTGCTTGAAGGAAAATGCGTAATAACAGTGCTGCGGCAAATCGTTTCGGGCGGAGAGCAATAATGGCACTTTCCCGTTACAGAACAAGGCGTCTTTTTGCTTAATCTTACACAGTTTTTAGGGGAGGCGACATTGCGAACTCTATTTATCGCTTCGTCTATAGTATCGGTTATTTTATTAACGCCGAGTATGGCTACTACTACAGGCGGGCCGTATATTACGGCAGCTACCCGGTTGCCTCGTCCGTCTATATTAACCAGTTCGCCGCTAGTGGTTATAGCGTTTGTTGATGTCATATATACGTCGGCAAAAGCGGCTTGTTTGTAAATTTCATCGTTAGGCATATCGGTAAAACCCGCCATCAAAACAAAATTGCCTCTGTTTTTTAGAATATTAGGTAAGTCCATATTCCTAATGGTCATACTGCCGCCGATGCCTACCTTGGCGTCTTGGGGAACAATAGATAATACTGTTTCTATAGCTTGTTGGGAATTTTCGCAATAATGCGGGATAAATGTTCTTCGTTTTAAATTTTTTATGAGCAAGCTAATTTTTTCGTCCATTCTATGCTCCAAATGTTTTAAATATAGATATATCTTTTATACACATATTTATTTTATAGATTTTTTATAAAAAAGCAATATACACAATTAATTAAAATCATAATTAAAATAATACCGTTTATATCTCGCTTGCTAAAGAAAGAAAAATAACATATAATTTCGTTATGGAAAAAAGCAGGATAAGAAATTTTTGCATTATAGCTCATATTGACCACGGCAAAAGCACGCTTGCGGATCGCCTTATTGAAAAAACGGGCACGGTTAGCTCCAGAGAATTACAAGACCAAATACTTGACTCCATGCCCTTAGAAAGAGAAAGGGGCATCACCATAAAATTAACGCCCGTTAGAATGTTTTATAAGGCAAAGGACGGCGAGGAGTATGTCCTAAACCTCATAGATACCCCGGGACACGTGGACTTTACTTACGAGGTTTCGCGCTCGCTTGCAGCGTGCGAGGGGGCGCTATTGGTCGTCGATGCCGCGCAGGGAATAGAAGCGCAAACCTTGGCCAATGTTTATTTGGCGCTGGAAAACAATCTTGAGATTTTACCTGTAATTAACAAGATAGACTTGCCCAGCGCTAGACCCAAAGAAGTAAGAAAAGAAATAGAAGAAGTAATCGGGCTTGACGCCAGCAACGCGCCCATGATTTCGGCAAAAGAAGGCATTAACATAGACGATGTTTTGGAATATATAGTCAACTATATTCCCGCGCCTAAGGGGGATAAAGACGCGCCTTTAAAAGCACTTATTTTTGACTCTTATTACGACAATTATAAAGGCGCCGTTTGTCTTGTAAGAATTATGGACGGTTCCGTAAAGCCGGGCACCAAAATAAAAATTTGGTCTACGGGCAAGGTTTTTGAAACGGTGGAAGTAGGAATATTTAATCCAAAACCCATTCCCGTAAACGAACTATCAGCTGGCGAAGTAGGGTATATAGCGGCGAGCATTAAAAATGTGGCGGATACCGCATCCGGCGATACCATAACTTCGGCCGACAGACCTTGCGCCGAAGCGTTTCCCGGATATAAAAAAGTCCAACCCGTAGTATATTGCGGAATTTTCCCAACCGACGGCGGCAGATACGGCGACCTAAAGGAAGCTTTGGAAAAGCTAAAACTAAACGATGCTTCGCTGTTTTACGAACCCGAAGTAAGCGCCGCGCTCGGCTTTGGCTTTAGATGCGGATTTTTAGGGCTGCTTCATATGGAAATAATCCAAGAAAGATTAGAAAGAGAATTTGACTTGGATTTGATAACCACGGCTCCCAGCGTCATATACACCGTTCACAAGACCAACGGTCAAATCTTACAAATCTCCAATCCTTGCAATCTTCCGCCTGCGGTAGAAATAGATTATATAGAAGAACCCATAGTTTCTGCGGATATTTATACGCCGCCCGAATATATCGGTCCAATTATGGAGCTATGCCAGGAAAAACGCGGCGAATATTTGGATATGCAGTATCTTGACAAAAACAGGGTCAAGCTGCATTATACTATGCCCCTAAACGAAATAGTCTATGACTTCTTCGACAGCCTAAAATCCCGAAGCCGCGGATACGCGAGTTTGGACTATGAAATAAAAGGCGTTCAAAAATCCGATTTGGTAAAATTGGATATCTTATTAAACGGCGAAATTTGCGACGCTTTAAGCATAATTATTCATAAAGATAAGGCATACGCGCGAGGAAGAAGCCTTGCCGAAAAGCTAAAAGAAGTTATACCGAGACAGATGTTTGAAATACCCATCCAAGCGGCTATTGGCGGCAAAATCATAGCGCGAGAAACCGTAAAGGCGCTTAGAAAAGACGTTTTGGCCAAGTGCTACGGCGGCGACATTACCAGAAAGCGCAAGCTCTTGGAAAAGCAAAAAGAAGGCAAGAAGCGTATGCGCCAATTCGGTACGGTGGAAATACCCAGCGAAGCCTTTATCAGCATCCTAAAACTCGACAAATGAAAAAAGTCGGAATATATGTCCATATACCTTTTTGCCGCTCAAAATGCGCTTATTGCGCCTTTAACTCTTTTTACGCGGATATCGATGTTCAAAAGCAATATATTGATTATCTAAAAAAAGAAATTCAATCTTTTGAATATAAAGACGATATTATCGCTGACACCGTATATTTTGGCGGCGGCACGCCTTCGTTCTTATACGAAGGCGGAATATCCGAAATAATTTACGCTCTAAAAGATAGATTTAACTATTTTCCTCGCGAAGTTTCAATAGAATGCAATCCCGAATCCTTAACTCCGTCAAAGTTGCACGAATATAAATCGTCAGGAATTAATCGTATCAGCATAGGGCTTCAAACAGCTTCGGACAAGCTTTTAAAAAAGGCTGGCAGGGTTCATACTTTAAACGATTTTTTAAAAAGCGCGCGGTATTGCGCTGACGCGGGTTTTGACAATGTAAATTGCGATATAATGTTAGGTTTGCCTGAGCAAATAATTGACGATGTTATCGATACCTTGAAGATTTTGATTATTTTGCCTGTAATTAAACACGTTTCGATGTATGGCTTAAAGACAGAAAAAAACACGCCTTGGCAGAATATTAAGGTTGACGAAGATTTATCAGCTGATATGTATGACGCCGCGTATGAATTACTTTTAAATAACGGTTTTTGTAGATACGAAATAAGCAACTTCGCTAAGGCAGGATATGAATGCGCCCATAACATAAAATATTGGACGCGGCAGGATTATATCGGATTTGGCTTGAGCGCGCATTCTTTGATAGATAATATTAGATACGCTAATCCCGATAGTTTAAAGGATTATTTTGAGGGCAAAAGGGAAAGAATGGAGCTATCCCAAGCGCAAGCCGAAGAAGAATATATTATGCTTGCTTTGCGAATGGAAGACGGAATAAGTATTATAGATTTCAATAAGCAATTTAATATGGATTTTATAAAAAAATACGCCAAGCCTATCCAAAAACTCGAAAAACTTGGCGTAATACAATTGTCTGATAATAGATTAAAGATAAAGCCTCAATTTATGGGCGTTATGAACAGCATTATAGTAGAATTTTTTAATTAGGCTCCGTATTTTTGCCGTCCAATTTTTTATACGCGGGGGAATTTATTACATTTCCGTACTTGTCAAACCTAGAGCCGTGGCAAGGGCAATCCCATGTTTGCTCTTCGGGATTGAAAATAGTGCGACATCCCATATGGGTGCATACGGGATTATTTAGATAATTAATGCCTCCGATTAGACTGCCCACCATTTTTATATTTCTCCAAATCGTTCTGCCGATAGGCCCTATCGTCATATTGCGACTAGGCGAATAAATTTCGGCATACGGATTCTTTTGACCAGTTATTAGATCCGCAATTATCCTTCCCGCAATATTGGTGGAAGTCATGCCCCATTTATTAAAGCCCGTCATGACATATAAGTGCTTTTCGTTTTTGGTTAAATTGCCGACAAAAGCCAAATTATCGGGCGTCATACAGTCTTGAGCGGACCATTTTGCGATTTCTTGATTGTCCTCAAAAATTTTATTGACATGGCTTTGTAAATTTTTATAATGCGGCGTTCCTATTTCTTTTCCGCTTTGATGGTTTTGACCGCTTACTATTACCATGTCTTCGTATTTTCTATAGGTGTAGCCGTTATCGTCTATGCAGTTCCACATTCCGCTTACGGTCTTATCTGTCTTATAAGCGCCGTTATACGACCTGTGCTGAATAAGCCTTGCAAAATACAATCCTTTAAAGTTAACAATAGGGAAATTAGTGGCGATAACGATATTTTGAGCGGTTATTTTAAAGCCGTCCTCGGTAACGCAATAATTATCCTGAACATCCACAATGGGCGTGTTTTCATATATTTTTACCTTGTGATTGATCGCGGCTTGGGCAAGGCCGTGGAGATATTTCATCGGATGAAATACCGCTTGATTTTCAAAACCCAGCGCCAATTCGTATTCCATAGGAATAAGTCCCGATTGGGTGGTTAAAAAAGCCTTTATAGCCGTATTTTTTACAGCGTCATATTCTTGTCTTAGCTTAATGCAGTTTTCGGGATTTTTGGTAAATAAATACGAATCAACCCTTTTAAAATCGCAGTCAATCTTTTCAGCGTTTATAATATTTTCTATTTCGTCGATGGCTTCTTGGTTTGCTCTTGCTATTATTGAAGTCGTTACCTGTCCAAATTGTTTTAAATATCTGTCGTACGTCAAGTCGTGTTGGGCGGAAATATGGGCGGTAGTGTTTTTAGTCGTGCCGCTGCCTATCTTATTGGCCTCGACAACAATAGTGTTTACGCCATGACGGCTTAGATAATATGCCGCGCTTATTCCTGATAAACCTCCGCCTACAATAACGGTATCGACATCAATATCATGGTCTAGTTTTTTATATTGAGGGAAATCATCGCTGCCCCAAATAGATTTAAATTTTTCCATCTTATATACCCTAAATTTATAATTTATATTTTAGTATTTTCCTAAAACGGAAAAATATTAATTTTCTCTTTTGCTCGTCTTTCTTGCCAATTTGACTTGCTTTTTTATAAATCTTTTTGCTTTGTAAACATTTCTCATAAATATATTTTGAGCCAAAATATCAAAAAAATATATCCTTATAAATACAAATATGATATATTAATACTTAGCCTTAATATATTTTAAGTAACAGGCTGTTTATAAAAAGGTTTAAGATGAACGAAGAAACTAAAGAATCAAAGCATCTATATTTATTGCTTACAAAGACTACTTCGGTATTTTCGCGCACTATTGCATTTATAATGGGGGATAAATATACTCATTCGGCTTTGGCGCTAGATAAAAATCTTGAGAAAATGTATAGTTTTGGACGAAAAAAGATTTTTAATCCCTTTTTAGGCGGATTTACCGAAGAGAGAATAAACTACGGCGTTTATTTGTTTTCGCCCTGGGTGCCCTGCGTGGTAATAGAGCTTGATGTTACCGATGAGCAATACGAAAATGTTCAAAAGGATTTGGAGCAGTTTATAAACAATAGTGAGCTTTATAAATACAATTACCGCGCCATTTATAACCATCTATTCTCTTCATATAAAAAAAGCAAAAACAGATTTGCATGTTCGGAATTTGTTTATTACATCTTAAATAAAAACAATATTTTGGACTTCAAAATTCCTATCGCGGCGGTTCGTCCGCAAACTTTTTTAGATAACCTGTCAGATAAGATAATATATAAAGGCAATTTGCATAAGTATAGAAGCTTTTTATATATGCTCAACAAATCTTATTCCAATAACGATTAAAAAATAGCAAAAAAGATTAGATTTGGTTTATAATATCCGTATAAACAATTTTAAGAGATTGAAATGGATAATGGTTTTATAAAAGTCGCGGCGGCTACTCCTGATATTATTCCCGCTGATTGCGAACACAACGCCGAAAAAATAATTGAACTGGTCAAAAAAGCGCATAGTTTGGGCGTTCAAGTTGCGGTTTTTCCCGAACTTTGCGTTACCGCATATACCTGCGCGGATTTGTTCTTGCAAGAAACTTTAATTAACGCCGCTAAAGAAGCTCTAAAAAAGATATTAGAAGCAACGAAAGATTTAGAATTAATAAGCATAATAGGACTTCCTTTAGCCTTTGACGAAAAGTTATATAATTGCGCGGCTGTTCTCTTTAAGGGCAGAATTTTGGGTTTGGTTCCTAAGAAAAATCTTCCCGATTATAACGAATATTACGAAAAAAGGCATTTTAACGGCGGCGATATAGACAAAAAAGTCTCAATCCTAGGTCAAGAAGTTTTTTTAAGCAACCGACAAATTTTTGTTAACGATCAAATGCCAGAATTTAAATTCGGCGTGGAAATATGCGAGGATTTGTGGGTAATAGAGCCTCCTTCTAACGCTTATATAAAAGCGGGAGCGTTTTTTATTGCCAACCTTTCGGCCTCCAGCGAAGTCGTGTTTAAATCCGATTTCCGCAGGCTGCTCGTAGCCTCTCAATCCGCCAGGGGAATTTGCGGATATATATATTGTGATGCAGGATTAGGCGAATCCACCACCGATATGGCTTTTGCGGGTCATAACATAATTGCCGAAAACGGTAATATCATAAAAGAATCCGAGCCTTTTTCAAGCGGCCTTACCATAACGGAAATAGATTTACAAAAATTAAAACAAGAAAGATTAAGAGTAAAAACTATTGCTTTTGATAAAGGCGGCATAAGGGAAATTCCCTTTTCTTTCAAAAAAAAAATAATTGAGCTTACGCGCTTTGTTTCTAAAACTCCGTTTTTACCTGAAAAATCTAAAGACAGTCAAAAAATATGCAGGCATATTATTGATATTCAGGCTCATTCTCTGGCGACCAGACTAAAGTCCGCCGGCATTAATAAAATATGTTTAGGTCTATCGGGCGGAGTTGATTCTACCTGGGCTTTGTATGTAGCCATTAGAGCGTTTGAGATTTTAGGATACGACAAAAAATCAATCCTGGCAGTTTTAATGCCGTCTATCGCCAATTCCTCTAGAACAAAAGATAATTCCAAAGCATTGGCTATAGTAGAAGGCGTTTCGTATTGCGAGATACCTATAAACAACGCTATACAGCAGCACATAAAAGATATCAATTTAGGATTAGACAATTTTGGAACTGCTTACGAAAATGCGCAGGCTCGAGAAAGAACTCAAATATTAATGGATATATCCAATGAAATAGGCGCATTGATGATAGGCACTGGGGACTTGTCCGAATTGGCTTTGGGCTTTACCACATACGGCGGCGACCATATGTCTATGTATTCGGTCAACGCCTCAATTCCTAAAACTTTGATAAGGTATCTTATAGGAAATATAGCGGACACTACCGACAATAAAGAAAGGGCTAAGATATTAAGAGACATTTTAAACACTCCCATAAGCCCCGAATTGTTGCCGTCCGATAAAAACGAGATTACCCAAAAAACCGAATCCATTATAGGCCCGTATGAACTTCATGATTTCTTTTTATACTATATGGCTCGATATGGTTTAGGACCAAAAAAGATATATAGATTAGCCAGATACGCATTTAAAGAATACTCTGACCAAGAGTTGAAAAAATGGCTCAATGTATTTTATAAAAGGTTCTTTGCCAATCAGTTCAAGCGTTCTTGCATGCCCGATGGGCCAAAAGTTACTTTTATTTCATTATCGCCCAGAGCGGATTTTAGAATGCCCAGCGACGCCAGCGTAAAGGTTTGGCAAAAAGAATTAGAGATGTTATAGTATTGATTAATGCTTAAGAAAAAAATAGCTGGCGGTGGGTCATGGTTATTGAAATTACGGAAGAAAAAGTTAAACAAGATATTACTAAAAATATTTTGTCAAGTTTACCCGATTGGTTTGGCGTTCCCGAATCGGTTCAAGTTTACGTAAGGCAAAGCGCCAAAATGCCTTTTTTTGCTTATATTCAAAACGGGCAGTATGTAGGCTTTGCGTTTTTAAAAGTTCATAATGATTTTTCGGCCGAAATATGCGCCATGGGCGTTTTACCTCAATATCATCGTCAAGGCATAGGTCGTATGCTAATTAACAAGTGTATTGACTATTGCAGAGAACGCAACATAGAGTTCTTGCAAGTCAAAACGCTGGACTATAGTTTTGACGACGATTATTATCAAATCACTAGGGATTTTTACTCGGCTATGGGCTTTAGGCCTTTGGAATGTATTCCTTCGCTTTGGAACGAAGAAAATCCTTGTTTGATTATGATAATGCATATAGACAATAAGACCGTATTTGAGGTTTGATAAATTCTGTCATTTCATTTGATTTTTATAAATATAATATCTATCGGTGCATAAAAAATATCTGCCGATAGGCGTTTTTGACAGCGGGGCGGGCGGCATTACCGTTCTAAAGACTTGCGCACAAGTCTTGCCCAATGAAAATTTTTTGTATTACGGCGATACAAAAAACAGCCCGTATGGCAATCTTTCCGACCAGCAGATTACCGAGCTGACCTTTTGCGCTGTAGATAAGCTAATATCCAAGGGCGTAAAGGCTGTCGTTATCGCTTGCAACACGGCAACTGCCGCAGCCATTAACGCGCTTAGAGCAAAACATAATGATTTGGACATCATAGGCATAGAACCCGCAATAAAGCCCGCTTGTTTAAAAACAGACGGCAAGGTTTTGGTTTTGTTGACTCAAGCGGCCGCGCGCCAAGACAAATTTAGGTCCTTAATACAAAGATGCGGCTTAGAAAAAATAATCGTTTGTCCTCTAAAAGATCTAGCCCAAAAAATAGAACATAATATAGACGATTTTAATAAGCTAAGGCCGTATATTTTTAATATCTTACGCGACTATCAAAATAGCGATATAAAAGCTGTTGTTTTAGGGTGCACGCACTATATCTTTGTAAGAGATTTAATAGCCCAAGTCTTTCCCAACGCGGTTTTATACGACGGCAATACGGGAGTTGCAAACCGTATAAAAGATTTGCTTAGCAAAAAAGATTTGCTTAACGACGCCAATCAAAAACAGATCGTTGAATTATATTCTTCAGATTCAAAATATCAATTAATCTATCAAAACCTTTGGCAAAAATACAGCAATAATTTTTAAATTAATGTTTTTTTGTTGCTTATTAACTCTTTAATAATTATAATAAATCCCATGAGATTATTCTTGACGAACGACGACGGTATCTTAGCCAAAGGCTTATTACTTCTCGCAAAAGGCTTAATGCAAGAGCACGAAGTATTTATCGTAGCTCCCGACAGGCAAAGGTCGGCTTGCGGGCATTCGCTCACAATTCATACGCCCATAAAGTATAACCAAATCAATCTTATACCCGGTATCGAATGTTACAAGACGGACGGCACGCCCGCGGATTGCGTAAAATTCGGCTTAGCGCAATTATATAAAGGCAAGCCTGATTTAATAATATCGGGCATTAACTACGGCTCTAATTTGGGAACGGATATTATTTATTCCGGAACGGTTTCCGCAGCCTTTGAGGGCAAAATTTTGGGCGTAAAATCTATAGCGGTAAGCATTACCGAACACGAACCAGAAGACAAAATAGTCTTAGAGGCGGTAGAGTTTATTAAGCAAAATTTGGAAAAAATTTACAACCTTGAAATGCCTGATAAGACTATTTTAAATATTAATTATCCCTATGTTTCCCAAGTAAAAGGCGTAAGACTTGCTTCCATGGGCTATAATGAATATGACGACGAGTATATAAAAGGCACGGCGGCTAATATGTATTGGTTAAAAGGCAAGCCGATTCAACACGATAAGAATATGCCCGATACCGACGTGGAACTGTGCCGTCAAGGATACATCACCATTACGCCAATTTCTTTCGATTTGACCGATAATGATTTCTTAAATAAACTCAGACAAGAAGGCGTTTTTGATAAGTGAAAATCGCGATAATAGGCGCCGGTCCTGCCGGAATGATGGCGGCTGTTTCTGCCGCTCAAGCGGGAGCGCAGGCGCTCTTACTAGAGAAGAATAATAAATTAGGCAAAAAATTATATATCACGGGCAAAGGTCGTTGCAATCTTACCAACGACGTCTCGCCTCAGGAATTTTTAAAAAACGTTGTTTCCAACCCAAAATTTTTATACAGCGCGATAAACCGCTTTACTCCGCAGGATACCGTTAACTTTTTTGAGCAAAACGGCTGTCCCTTAAAAGTCGAAAGGGGCGGACGCGTTTTTCCATTATCCGACCATTCCAGCGATATTATAAAGACATTTGAAAAAGCGCTTAATAAACACGGCGTTGAAGTTAAATTAAATTGCCAAGTTATTGATATATCAAAAAGCGGCGACAGCTTTGAGATCGTTTGCTCCGACGGCAATAAAATAATATCCGATTGTGTTATAATAGCTTGCGGGGGCAAAAGTTATCCGGCAACAGGCAGCACAGGCGACGGATATTTCTTGGCCAAAAAATTTGGGCATACTATCATTGACGCTGTTCCCGGACTTGTATCTATAAGCGTCAAGGAAGACGTTTCCTCCCTGCAAGGTTTGTCGTTAAAAAACGTGTCTTTGAGCGCAGAATACCAAGAAAAAGTCGTGTCCGAACTTTTTGGCGAGATGCTGTTTACCCAAAACGGAGTGAGCGGTCCCATAGTTTTGAGCACGAGCAGCAAGATAAATAGATTGCCTTTAGATAAAGTCAAGCTCTATATAGATTTTAAGCCAGCGCTGGACGTTAACAAACTTGACGAAAGAATTTTAAGAGATTTTTCTAAATACCAAAACAAGCTATTCAAAAACGCGCTGGACGACCTTTTGCCCAAGAGCTTGATACCAGAGATTATCAAACGCAGCGGCATAGACGAAAATCAGAGGGTAAACATTATTACCAAAAACCAGAGGCAGAATTTAATCAACGCTCTAAAACGTTTTGAGTTAAATGTAGCGTCTTTAGACGGATTTGAAAGAGCCATTATTACATGCGGGGGAGTAGATACCAAAGAAATAAATCCCTCAAGGTTGGAGAGCAAACTGGTCAAAGGTTTATATTTTGCGGGCGAAGTAATCGATGTGGATGCCTATACGGGCGGATATAACATTCAAATAGCGATTTCGACGGGTTATCTTGCTGGCGTAAGCGCGGCAAGAGGGTTATAATATAAGGGGAAAAAATTTTTGGGGAAGGTACTATGAAGGCAATTGTAGATATTACTTCGATAAGAGGAGCGATTACTATCGAAGAGGACAGCGCCGAGGAAATTATTAACGCCACTAAAGAATTGATGAGCGAATTAGCCCAAAAAAACGATTTAAATAATCCTAACAAAAAAATAATAAGCATACATATCAGCACCACAAAAGATATTACCGCCATGTATCCCGCGGCGGTTTTGAGAGAGATGGGCTATAACGATGCGGCGTTATTTTCTTCTCTGGAGCCTGACATGAAGAATTCTTTGGCTAGATGTATAAGGCTTATGGTAAACGTGGCCAGTTATTCAGGGTTGTTAGAACCCAAACACGTATATTTAAAAAAGGCGCAAATTCTGCGTCCCGATTTGGTGAAATAAAAATGCGTTATTCTATAGCTATTGACGGACCAAGCGGAGCGGGCAAGAGCACAATAGCTTCGGCTTTGGCTAAAGAACTGGGAATACTTCATCTGGACACAGGCGCCATGTATCGCGCAGTAGGTTTAAAGGTCTTGAGGCTAGGCCTGGACTTTTCGGATGAAAAAGCTATTTCCGAAGTTTTAGCAAACACAGAAATAGACATAAAATTTGAAAACGGCGTCCAAAAGGTATATTTAGACGGCGAAGACGTAAACTCTTTAATTAGACTGCATGAGGTTTCTAAGGCGGCGGCCGCGACGTCAAGCTTAAGGTGCGTTAGAGAAAAACTTGCCCAAGCGCAGAGAAATATAGCCTTAAAATACGATATGGTGGTGGATGGAAGAGATATAGGCACTTATGTCTTGCCTGACGCAAAATTTAAATTCTTTTTAACCGCCAACGAAGAAGTGCGCGCCAAGAGAAGATACGAAGAATTAAGAGAAAAAGGACAAAGCATAGATTTTAACACTGTTTTGGAAGATATAAAAAAACGCGATATAATGGATATGACAAGAGAGATCGCGCCGCTAAAAAAGGCTTCAGATGCGATTGAAATAGATTCTTCGTATATGACGCCCAACCAAGTAGTGCAAACAATGTTAAAATATATTAAGGAACGCTTATGACATTTTTATATTTAATCGCGGTTATATTGCTTTTAATACCCGTTTTGATATTGTATCCAATACAGGTTTTGGGTAAGAAGAGAAAGCCCAAAGGCAAATTAATTTTGGTTAGCAATCACATGTCTGCGGCTGATCCGTTTTTGCTTGCCGCTCATCATAACCGTCAAATCTATTTTTTGGGCAAAAGCGAATTTACAAAGGATTCAAAATTCGTAAAAACAATATTTAAGTGGCTAGGCGTTATATCCATTGACAGAGGCAAGCCCGATATTGCCGCTATTAAAGCAGTAATAAACCGCTTAAATCAAGGCAAAACTGTGGGAATATATCCCGAAGGAACGAGAAATTATAAAAACGAGGATATTCAACCGCTAAAAAGCGGCAGTGTCATGTTTGCTTTAAAAACAGACGCGCCCGTTGTTCCTATGATACTTTGGCGGCGTCCTAAGATGTTTAGAAAAAATATCTATATAACGGGCGATTCAGTGGATTTGAGCGAATTCAAGGACCAAAAATTAACCAACGAAGTTTTGTCCAAGGCTGACGAAGTTTTATATGATTATATGCAAAAACTTCATAAAACCGTTCGATATTATGCCGCTTTAAAGGGAAAGGAAAAAAGGCAATTAAAAAGAAAGCTAAACGATAAAAATATAAGATTTATTGATATTTATAACGAGCTTTTTGAAAATAATAAAATGTGAAAACCAATGATAGATAAAGTCATAGTAGCAAAAAACATAGGATTCTGCTTTGGCGTAGAAAGAGCGGTTAACGCGGCCAAAAAGCATGCTTTTGAAGGAATTTGCTCTTTAGGGCCTGTAATACATAACCGCGCGGTTGTCGAAGATTTGGAAAGAAAAGGCTTAAAAACCGTAGAAAATATAGCCGAGATAACATCGTCCAAAGTGTTAATTAGATCGCATGGCGCCGCCAAGGCGGTTTACGACGAGCTAAAAAATAGGGGAATAGAGATAATTGACGCGACCTGCCCATATGTAAAAAAGATACATAAAATCGTTCATAAATATTATTCTCAAGGCTATCAAATTGTTATAGCGGGCAAGAAAAACCACAGCGAAGTAATTGGTATAAACGGTTGGTGTGACAATACCGCGATTATAATTAATTCCCACGAGGACATTCCGTATATAGAATCAGATAAAATATGCGTAGTTGCCCAAACTACATTTTCGGTTAAAGAATACGAGATAATATCACAATATTTTAACAACTTAAATCAAAAATCAGTTGTAGTTTTTAATACAATTTGCTATACTACCAGTGAACGCCAGGAGGAAGCTGTCGAACTCAGTCGAAAATGCGACTGCATGTTGGTGATAGGTTGCTCCGATAGTTCAAATACCAATAAATTGCTAGATATTTGCAGGCAAAATTGCCCAAACGCTTTTTTAATCGAAAAGCTTGAAGATTTAAAAATTATTTTCCCCAATTTATTTGGTTTAGTAGGAATTATAGCGGGTGCGTCCACCCCTGGTGAGCTGATTTTGGAGGTTAACAATTATATGAACGACAACATCAAAGAGGGTTCGTTTGAGGATCTTTTGGCAAATAACCCTGTTGTCAACTATGTCAAAGGCACAAAAGTAAAAGACGCAGAGATTTTATTTGCAGACGAAAAAGGTATCCATGTAAAACTAGACGGCAAGAACGACGGACTTATTCCGCCTGACGAAGTCGAATTAAACGGAGAATACAACCCTGAGAAATATAATCCAGGCGATAAAATAGATATAGAAATCCTTGGACCCAAAGACGACGAAACGGGCTGCATACCCGCTTCTAAGAAAAAAATAGAAGAAAAGAAGCAGCAAGATAAGTTAGTCGATGGAATAAGAAACGGCGAGGAATTTTCTATCACCGTTAAAGCCGTTAAAGGCGGTCTGTTAGGCAGATACGGCAGCTATAGAGTATTTGTTCCTCAATCCCATGTTGCCGAACGCTATGTAACCGATCTAGCGCCTTACAACAATCAAAAGGTTCGTCTTACCGTGCTTGAAATAGACGACGTCAAGAAAAAGATAACCGCGTCTCAAAAACTTATTCTTGCTAAAGAACGCAAGGCAAGAGAAGAAGAACGCCGCGCTAAAGAAGACGCTGTTTTGAATAGCATCAACGAGGGCGACAAAGTAAAGGGCAAATTTGTAAGATCTACTCCGTTTGGCGCGTTTATTGATGTTGACGGTTTAGATTGTCTATGCCGCATATCCGATATTTCTTGGAACAAGATAGGCAAAGTAGAAGATGTTTTGACTTTGAACGAAGAATATGAGTTCTTGGTTTTATCGGTAGATAGAGAAAAGAGAAAGGTAAGCTTAGGATATAAACAATTGCATCCTCATCCTTTCCAAGAAGTAGCGGCAAAATATCCCGTCGGTTCTATAGTAACCGGCACGGTAGCAAAACTTGAAGAATACGGCGCGTTTGTCGAAATAGAAAATAATATCCGAGGTTTGGTACATATTTCCGAAGCGGCTCACGGTTATGTCAAGAAGATAACCGATGTATTAAAGGTCGGACAAGAAGTTACCGCTAAGGTAATTAAGATTGATAATGATAACCGCAAAATCTCTTTGAGTATTAAGGCTGTTCTGCCTAAAGAAGAAAAACAAGAAGAAATAGCTCAGGACAAAGCTCAAGATTCCAAACCTGAAGAAAAGAAAGAGGAAAAGAAAGAAGAAAGGAAATCTAAAGAGCCTCGTAAGCGCGCTAAGGTTGATAGGTCTGAGGAAGATGTTCCTACTCAATGGATGGAAGGCACGACCAATACGCCTCTAGCCGATTTATTGAAAGATTTTAAATAATCCATAGAATCAAAATTGACAATGGACCGTCAACTTTATGGAGACGGTCTTTTAATTATAAAGGGTCTTTGAATTTTATATATAATGCTGTAAAATATATAAAATACTAATGACTGGGTGATTGAATGACTAATGATTTAAGATTTAAGCCGATAACTATTAACGATAAACCTATATTTGACGAATTCTTTGTCAACAACGACAGCATTTCGTGCGTCAACGATTTCAGCACCGTATTTTGCTGGAATGTGTCAGGCGAAGCCAGATATACGATAGTAGATGACGATGTATTATTAATTTATAATATCTACGACGGAAAAAAGGTTTATTATTTTCCTATAAGCAAGAGCAGGAAAGATATTAGAGCTTACATCGAATTGATTTGGAATCTTGAGGATTGTAATTGTCATTTCATAGCGCAAGCGGAAGAAAAAGCTATAGACCAGATAAAAGATATAGCAGGCTACCAACTAATCAAAGATAGAGATTTTTCCGATTATATTTATCTAACCAAAGATTTGATTGAACTAAAAGGCAAAAAATACCACGCTAAAAGAAATCATTTGAATAAATTTATAAACTCATATAAATATACATTTAGAGAATATACCGAGAACGACTATCAACAATGTATGGATTTGTTTGATATATGGATAACTAACAGCAATACTAGCCCGTCATATGAGAAGGTAGCCATTGATTTGGCGTTAAAGAATTATAAAGCGCTCGGTCTAAAATGCGGCGTGATAGAAATAGACGGTAAGATTAGAGCTTTTTCTATAAACAGTATCTTGCCTAATAAAAAAGCGGGCAATGTCTTGTTTGAAAAAGCTGATATAAATTACAACGGTATTTTTGCTGCAATAAACAACTTTAGCGTTAAAGAATTTTTTCAAGATGTCGAATATGTCAATCGACAAGAGGATATGGGCATAGAAGGATTAAGAAAAGCTAAACTTTCCTATCATCCGGCGTTTATATTAACTAAATATAAACTAATTTGCCAAAAAGAAGAAAAAATTAATGCCAAAAAACCGTTAGAACAATTGACAATTTTACGATAAAGCACATAATATTATATAATTTTTAAATACATAACCATTAGAGGACGATTTGATGCCGATAACAACCTTAAGCGCGTCAATGCCTGAAATTAAGGCAAAAGAAATTAAAATAGGCGGTTTTACGATTACCGAAACGATGCTGAGTTTTTCAATTGTCGTTTTAGCGCTGATCGTAATCGCGGTCATAATAAGAGTAGTTCTTATTCCTCGCTGGCAAAAAAGCAACAAAGTAGGCGGTTTTCAATTAATGCTTGAAGGATTAGTCAGCATGGTGGATGACACGGCAAGAGAACTTACGGAAGAAGACGCCTCGTTCTTCGGTCCTATTTATTTTGCCACCGCTTGCATTATTTGCTTGGGAACTTTGATCGAGATGTTCGGACTTCGTCCGCCCATTTCGGATTTTAACGTAACCCTTGTGTTAGGTCTTATGACTTACATAATTATCCAAGTTTACGGCTTTAGAAAGAAAAAGTTAAAAAGAGCGTTAAGATATCTTAATCCCATAAATATAGTCACGGATACCGTGGTGCCTTTTTCATTAGCGTTAAGAATGTTCGGCAGCGTATTTAGCGGATATCTTATAATGCACTTGATCTATTCGTTGCCGTTTCCAATATTTTATCCGCTTTTAGGCAATTTAATATTTACCGTGTTTCACGCAATAATGCAAAGCTATGTATTTATAATGCTTTCATTGTGTTTTATATCAGAAGTTATCGATTAGCAAAAGGAGAACAACATGGCGCAAGTACTATCACAAATTCAATTATTGGCTATAAGCGTAGCGAATTTATTAGCCCAAGTCGATTTAAAGCCCATTGGCATTGGACTTGCGGTATTTACCGGCATTGGCGCAGGCATAGGTATAGGCATTGCTACCGGCAAAGCGGTAGAAGCTATCGCGCGTCAGCCTGAGGCCGCAGGAAAAATCAGAACAGTGCTTTTGATCGGTTTAGGCTTTGCCGAATCCACGGCTATATACGGAACATTTATAGCTATAATGATGATATTCTTCTAAGAATAAAAGGTAAGAAGTTATGAACGCATTATTAGAAAATTTGGGCTTAAGCTGGCAAGCTATGCTGTTTTATGCGATTAACCTGGTCATTTTGATTTTGGTTATACGCTTTTTGGTTTATAAACCTGTCAAAAAGATTATTGATAAGCGCAAAGAGCATTTGGAATATTTATTCGTAGAAAACGAAAGGCTCAATAACGAGGCATTGGAGCTTAAGAAAAGTCACGAAAAAGAACTGCAGCAAACGCGTCAAGAAGTGGCGAAAATGACAGAAGAAATGACCAAAAACGCTCAACTTAAAAGCCAGCAGATAATCGAAGAAGCGCAAAGAAAAGCCCAAGAAATAATAGAAAAAGCCCGGAAGGACATTGAAGAAGAGAAAGCGCGCGCCTTAAGCGTTTACAAAGAGCAGATGCCTGTTCTTGCTATGGATCTTGCGCGTCAAATCGTCCAAAGGGAAATCAATGAACGAGACAACCAAAAGCTCATAGAAGAAGCCCTAAAAGAGTGGGAGAATTAGGATGTCGGTTATCAGAGTTATAACTAGCCAAAAAATAGATATCCAAACCCAAAAGCGTATAGAAGAAGTCTTTAAAAAAAGGCATAGCGGAGAAGAACTTACTTTTTCATATGAAATTGACCCAAACATTTTGGGCGGTATTTTGGTTATTGATAACGGCGTTTATTACGACGGCACATTAAAAAGCCGTTTTATTCAATTACAAGACAAAGACGCTTTCAAGAAAAACCAAAAAACTTCTTTAGGCATCGTTACATATAACGGCGACGGAATAATCAAAATTTCAGGTCTTGACAGCGTAAAAAACGACGAGCTAATTAAACTAGAAAACGGCGTAGAAGCCATAGCGTTAAATTTGGAAAAAGACGAAGTCGGCGCCGTCGTTTTGGGCGGCGAGTCCAAAATAAGAGTAGGCATGACGGCATATACTACGGGACAAATCGTTTCGGTGCCCGTAGGCGAGTGCGTTTTAGGCAGGGTAATCAATCCTTTGGGACACGCTTTAGACGGACTGCCCGAAATTCAAACAGATTTTTACCGCCCTATTGAAGCGCCCGCGCCTTCTATTATGCAGAGAGACAAAGTAGACGAGCCTTTGCAGACGGGTATATTGGCGATAGATTCTATGATTCCCATAGGAAAGGGCCAAAGAGAGCTTATAATAGGCGATCGTCAGACTGGCAAGACTTCTATAGCCATTGATACGATTATCAACCAAAAGGGAAAAAACGTTTATTGCATATATGTTTCAATAGGTCAAAAAGCTTCCACCGTAAGCAATTTAGTGCGCGTCTTAAAAGAACACGAAGCTATGGATTATACGTGCGTAGTATGTTCTACCGCTTCAGACAGCGCGCCGTTGCAATATATAGCGCCTTATTGCGGCTGCGCCATCGCGGAAGAATTTATGTATAACGGTAAAGACGTGTTGATTATTTACGATGATTTAACCAAGCACGCCATAGCTTATAGAACGATGTCGCTGTTATTAAAAAGACCGCCGGGAAGAGAAGCATATCCGGGCGATATATTTTATTTGCATTCCAGACTGTTGGAAAGAGCAGCCAAGCTTAACAAGCAATCGGGCGGCGGTTCCATGACCGCGTTGCCTATTGTCGAAACTTTGGCTGGCGACATTTCGGCGTATATACCTACCAATGTCATTTCCATTACAGACGGTCAAATCTTTTTAGACGAGGAATTATTTAACGCCGGTATTAGACCTGCTGTAAATGTAGGTTTATCCGTTTCCCGCGTAGGTTCAAGCGCCCAAATCCCCGCTATGAGAAAGGTTTCGGGTAAATTAAGATTGGATTTATCCCAATACAGAGAGCTTGCTATTTTCGCTCAATTCGGTTCGGAACTAGACGAATCCACTCAAAATATCTTAAGGCAGGGCGAAAAGGTAACCGAAACCCTAAAACAAACGCAATATAATCCTTATTCGGTAGAAGAGCAAGTTATATTGTTATATATCGCAAATAAAGAATTCTTAAAAGATATTCCGGTAAAACAGGTAAAAGAATTTAATAAAGGGCTATTAAATTTTATTAAAAACTTTCATTCAAATATTATTGAAGACATTGCCAAGACTTCGGATTTAAGCCGAGAAAATATGCATCAAATAGAAATCGCTTTTAGCGAATATAAAGACTTTATATTTAAATCTAACGACGCATGAGAAACTTAAAAGATATAAAACGCAGAATAAAAAGCATCTCTCAAACTCGCCAGATAACTAAGGCGATGCAGACAATATCTATATCTAAAATGAGAAAATCTCTCGCAATATACGAGAGCAATATGATGTTTTTTGAGCGAATTAGAAGCGTTATGAGCGATATTATCTTGCACTCTAAAGATGTCAGCAATGTCTTTTTAAGAGCCAGAGAAGGCAACCGCTCTTTATTTGTTGTTATAGCGTCAGACAAAGGATTGGCAGGCGGATATAACCACAATGTTTTAGTCGAAGCATGGAAGACTATTGAAAAATTTGAAAATAAATATATTATCGCTATTGGACAAATTGCGCGAGAATTCTTCCAAAAACGAAATATTTTGGTCGATATAGAGTTTAGTTATCTAACTCAAGATCCCGAATTTTCTGACGCAGTGGATATTGTAGACAACATAGTCTTTTTATATAAAGAAAATCTTGTCGACCAAGTTTATGTGGTTTATACCCAAATGGTCAGTTCTTCTTCAATGCGTCCCCAAATAATTAAATTACTTCCGCTAGAAGCTGAAGAAATAACCAAAGATGTAAAAGAAGAAGAAGACAAAGACGAATATTATTTTAAGGAATTATTATACGAACCTTCGGCCGATATAGTTTTTGACGATTTGGTTCCGCAATATCTATCGGGCGTAATATACGGAACATTAGTGCAATCCGTGGCGAGCGAGCATTTAAGCAGAATGCTTGCCATGAGCAGCGCCACGCAAAACGCTACTAGGATACTGGAAAAACTTAATCTTATCTATCATAGAGCCAGACAAGAAAATATTACTAATCAAATAAACGAAATAGTAACATCTTCAATGAAATAATCAAAAGAAAGGGTTATTTGATGAAAAAAGAAGTAAACAACGGTTATGTTTTACAAATAATAGGGCCTGTTATTGACGTAAAGTTTGATAACTACACGCCCCAGTTATACGAGAAATTAGTCATTTACGAGGACGATATAATAGTCCCTGTAGAAGTTTTTGCGCATTTAGACAAAGGCGTTGTGCGCTGTATTGCTTTAAAAGCTACCGAAGGCTTAACGCGCGGAATGAGAGTGATTTCTTCGGGCGAGACAATAAAAGTTCCCGTAGGCGTTGAAGTTTTGGGACGTGTTATTAATGTTTTGGGCGAACCCATTGATAATAAAGGCGAGATAAATACCAAGGAAAAATGGAGCGTATATAGACCTGCGCCCAAATTTTACGACCAATCCAACCAATTAGAAATATTGGAAACAGGAATTAAGGTAATAGATTTGCTCGCGCCTTATGTAAAAGGCGGCAAAATAGGATTGTTCGGCGGCGCAGGCGTCGGCAAAACCGTTTTAATTTTGGAGCTTATAAGGAATATCGCTCAGGAACACGGCGGATATTCTATTTTTACGGGCGTAGGCGAAAGAAGCCGCGAAGGTTACGAGATGCTTCAAGATATGACCGATTCGGGCGTGTTAAACAAAACGGCCTTGGTATTCGGCCAGATGAACGATCCTCCGGGCGCGCGTATGAGGGTTGCTTTTACGGGACTGACTTTAGCGGAATATTTTAGAGACGTAATGAATCAGGATGTTTTGCTGTTTATAGACAATATTTATAGATATGTTCAAGCAGGCAGCGAAGTATCGGCGTTGCTGGGCAGAATGCCGAGTGCTGTGGGTTATCAACCTACGTTGGCTCAAGAACTAGGACAATTGCAAGAAAGGATAACTTCGACCAAGCACGGTTCGATTACCAGTATTCAAGCCATTTATGTTCCCGCGGACGATTTAACCGATCCCGCGCCCGCGTCCATTTTCGCCCACTTAGACGCCACTACCGTGTTGTCAAGAAGGGTGGTCGAACAGGGTATTTATCCCGCGGTTTCTCCGCTTGAGTCATCAAGCAGAGTTTTGGAACCTTCGATTGTAGGTCAAGATCATTATGAAGTGGCTAGAAAAGTTACGGAATGTTTGCAAAGATACAAAGAGCTTCAAGATATAATCGCAATTCTGGGTATGGACGAATTGTCAGACGAGGATAAAAACATTGTTTACAGGGCAAGAAAGATTCAAAAATTTTTATCTCAGCCGTTGTTTGTAGCTTCGGTATTTACCGGCATGGAAGGAAGATATATAGACATCAAAGCTACGGTGCAAAGCTTTAAGGCGATTCTAAACGGCGAAGTGGATAGCATCAACGAAAATGCCTTTTACATGGTAGGGGACTTAGACGAAGTTAAAGCTAAGGCCGCCGAAATGAATTAAGGTTTTGGTATGGAAAAGAGTATAAACGAATTTTATTTGGAAATAGTTACGCCTGATAGATTGTTTTTTGAAGGCTATGTTCAGTCTTTGGTCTTTAATTCTTCATCGGGCGAAATGGGCGTTTTGTATAACGCTTTGCCCATGGTAACCGCCTTAAAGCCGGGGACGTTAAAGATACGCCAAAAAAACAAATGGATGGAGGCGATCAACGGCGAGGGCTTTATACAGGTTAGACCCAAAAAAGTAATTATAATGGCGCAAAAAGCAAAGTGGCCTTATGAAATAGATGATATAGCGATAAAAAGGGCCGACTTTTTGACCATAAAAAAGAAAAAAGAGCAAGCGTTAAAAGAATACAAGCTTGCAAAAGCGCAACTAGCCAGACATTTTGCCAATTTAAAACTTAAAGACAATGAAATTCGTTGATATCATAGGATCAAAAACGTTGAAAAAAACGGTTTTAATCACAGGCGCCTCAAAAGGCATAGGCAGAGCAACCGCGGTATTGTTCGCGCAAAAGGGGTATAATGTTTCAATTAATTACAATAAATCGCATGCGGACGCCCAAGAATTAATGAAATTCATGGCCAAGAACGGTTATTCCGCTGGCGCTTATCAAGGCGATGTTTCAAAAAAAGACCAGGCTGAGTTTTTGGTTAATCAGACCATAAAAGATTTTGGCGGATTGGATGTTATAGTAAATAATGCCGGCGTAGCGCAGACTAAGCTTTTTACCGATATACAAGAACAGGATTGGGACAGCATATTTAACGTTAATATTAAAGGAATATACAATATTCTAAACGCCGCATTGCCTCATTTAATTTCGCAAAAAAGCGGTAAGATTATAAACGTCTCATCCGTTTGGGGCGTTTGCGGAGCTTCTTGCGAGGCGCATTATTCGGCGGCCAAGGCAGCAGTTATTGGGCTTACAAAGTCATTGGCAAAAGAGTTAGGCCCTTCAAATATTAATGTAAACTGCGTTTGTCCGGGCGTTATAAAGACTCAAATGTTGGACGAATACACCCAAGAAGAATTGGACGATTTAAAAGACAAAACGCCGCTGTGCAGGCTTGGAACGCCTGAGGATGTGGCAAAATGCATTTACTTTTTGGCATCAAGCGACGCTGATTTTATAACAGGTCAGGCAATTCATGTTGACGGCGGTTTTGTGATATAAATCAATCATCTTTTCCTTTGGATTTTTCATATATAACTTATAAGAAAAATCTTAAAGGAAAAATTCAAATTGACTCAATGTATTATTAATCTTGACGCTATTAAGCACAATTTTCATGTAATAAAATCTAACACTAATTCCAAAATATGCGCCATGATAAAGGCTGACGCATACGGGCACGGGCTTATTCAAACAGCCTCGGCGTTAAACGAAGCCGATTGTTTTGGCGTTGCCAGGATAAACGAGGCGTTGTCGCTAAGGGAAGCTAATATAAATAACGACATTTTGCTTATGGGCGGCTTTGACGACGAGACCACGTTAAAAGAATTGATAAAAAATAATATTATTTTATCCATTCATAGTTATGAAGAATTAAAAATCTTATTGCCTTTAGCCCAAAAATATGACGCTCTAATTAGGGTTCATATTAAAGTTGACAGCGGAATGCATCGATTAGGAATTTCGGATAAAAAGACTTTGAATAATATTCTGGACGAAATTTCAAAAACAAAAAATATAAAATGCGAAGGTCTTTATACTCATTATGCAACTTCGGATTGCGATACGCTGTTTTTGGAAGAACAATATAAAAATTTTTGCAAGTTAACAAATAATTATAATTATTTTAAACATTCTGCCAATTCGGCAGCAATTTTTCAAGATAAAAAATATCACATGGACATGGTAAGAGCGGGAATAGCGCTCTATGGATATATAAATAATACCAATTTAAAAACCTTTGACAAAAAAAATGTTCAAGACATTCTTAAACCGGCAATGAGCGTTTTTGCGGACATAGTCCAAATAAAGTCATTGGACGCGGGGGAATTTATCGGCTATGATAAAGGCTATCAAACAACAAGGCCTACCAAAATAGCTATAATTTCTATTGGCTATGGAGACGGTTATCCGAGATTTGTAAACAAAGGCTATGTAATTATAAAAAATAAAAAGTGCAAAATATTAGGCAAGGTATGTATGGATTTGACCGCGGTAGATGTTTCCGAAGTAAATAATATCAGCTATAAAGATAAAGTGGAAATTTTTGGAAAAAATATAGGCGCGGACACGGTTGCAAGATGGAATAATACCATAAGTTATGATATACTATGTTCAATAACCAAAAGAGTAAATAAAAATTGGATTTAATCTTGCGGAGAAGATTTAATGAAAAACAAAGACAACGGGATTAAATATATATTTACAAAAGGTCTGACGTTGATATTCATTGGGCTAGCCTTTAATTTATTGGCGCTGCCTGTAATCGGATTGACTAGCCCTTTTTGGGCAATTTTAGTGTCTATCATAATATTAGCCGGTTATTATTATTTAATGTTTACTCTTGGTCGTTTGTCGGCTGATTATTGCTTTAAGGCATATAAACGCAATTTACTAAGAGAAAAACAGGGTGAACAAGTTTTAAAAGCCCAAAAATTATTGGAATATCAATGGTGGAAAGGATTAGTTTTTTCTTCTCTATATTACGTATGGCAAGTCATTGTTTTAAGTTTAGCGTTGATATTAAAAAACAAAATATTAAATGCTATTATTTCGTTTTATAATCTTTCTTTTGCCAATATTTTAAACGCCGCAGGCGCGATTAACAATTTATTAGACATAACCCCATTTAGCCCGTTGTTTTTTATCTTTATTATTGCCGCTCCTTTGGCTTTTGAGGCGGGCTATATTTTTAACGGCGAAATTCTTAAAAGACAGCATCAAGAAATTAAAATGGAACTTAAATTATTTAACAGTTAAGGATACTAATGCGAATTATAGGCGGAAAACATAAAGGCAGAAAGTTAATTGCGCCCAAAGACCAAAAGATACGCCCGACTTCGGATCGCGTTAAAGAGTCGCTTTTTAATATAATTCAATGCGAAATTTATAAATCTTCTTTTTTGGATTTATTTGCAGGGACAGGCAACATAGGAATTGAGGCGATAAGCAGAGGCGCCAAGGCAGTTTTATGCGATAAAAATATTCATTCCATAAAATTAATTAAAGCTAATTTAGAATTAATTAAGGAATCAGCGGAAGTTTATAATCTTGACGCATCTGAATGCGTCAAACTTCTGCATAGCAAAAATCAGACTTTTGATTTTATATACATCGACCCTCCATATGAGAGCGATTATAAAGATATCTTGCAAACATTGGTAAAATATCCTATAATGAATAGAAACGCAAAAATAATTATCGAGCATTTAACAAATAAAGATTTGTTGTTCGACAAAAATTATTATAATATAATTAATATCAAAAGATACGGCACAACCGCGCTGACTTTTTTGAGTTTTGTGGAGCTTATATGAACGTAATTTTTGCAGGAACTTTTGACCCTTTTACTCTTGGACATTACGATGTGGTATCAAGAGCGTCGCGCATATATAATAAAGTCATTATAGCTATAGCTCAAAGCGAGCATAAGCATTGCATGTTTAACTTGGAGCAAAGAAAGAATATAGTCATAGCTTCCACCAAGAATTTTAACAATGTCGAGATATATACATTTGACGGTTTATTAACCGATTTTTGCAAGCAACATAATTGCAAAACTTTAATAAGAGGTTTGCGCACCGTTAATGATTTTGAATACGAAAGGTCATTAGCGCTTGTGTATAAAGACCTTGACCCCGAAATAGAGAGTTTATTTTTTATAAATAACCCCAAATATTCTCATATACACAGCAGTTTGATAAGGCAATTAATTCTTCAAAAAGCTAATATTTCTTCGATGGTGCCCGTCGAGGCGGAAAAATTAATCCGTAGCTATATGGGGGAGTAGATGGATTTTTATGATCTAATTTTGGAATTAGAGAATGAGTTAGTTGATACCGATAAGGGAATTTTTGGCAAAAAAATTAACGTCCAAAAATGTTTAAGCCTTATCGACGCCATAAAGCGCGCTTTTCCTTCGGTTATTAAGGACGCAAACTACATAATCGCGAACAAAGAAGAGATATTAATCGAAGCCGAGAGAAAGGCAAAGCAAATTATAAAAGAGGCCGAAACGCATTCCAACGCCATTATAAAAAATTCAGAGATAATGAAAAGGGCTGAGGCGGCTGCTGCTGCTCATTATGAAAGCGTCAGACAAGCTTGCGATGATTCTATAAATAAAGCCGCGGCTATTATTTATACGATGTTTGAAGATATGGAAGATTTCTTGAAAAATATGCACGAAATACTAAAGCAAAATCGCGACGATATGATTAATGGTTTAAAAGACAGCAATAAATAATTACATAAATGGAGTTGGCAAGATGTTTACTTTAGTTAAAACCATCGATCAACCTAAAACTATCAAAGAAATGCTGCCCCTATCGGAAACACAAAAAGCGATAAAACACGCAAGAGATTTGGAAATTATCAAAATCTTAAAAGGGGAGAGCGATAAATTACTGGTAATTATCGGTCCGTGCAGCGCGGATAACGAGACAGCAGTTTTAGACTATATAGGAAGACTTGCTAAAGTTGCGGAAAAAATAAAAGATAAGGTGTTTATAGTTCCCAGAATATATACAAATAAACCTAGAACGCGCGGAGAGGGTTATAAAGGCATGCTTCACCAGCCCGATCCTAGCAAAGAAACCGATATCCAAAGCGGAATAATAGCGTTAAGAAGGTTGCATCTAAAAGCTTTGCAAGAATATGAAATGACTTGCGCCGACGAGATGCTTTATCCTGAAAATCATTACTATGTTGACGATCTGATCGCCTATGTCGCAATCGGCGCCCGATCGGTGGAAAATCAACAGCATAGATTAGTAGCCAGCGGAATAGGCATGCCTACGGGTATGAAAAACCCCATGAACGGCAGCATGCATGTTTTGCTTAATTCCATTCACGCCGCTCAAATTCCCAACGAATTTAAATTTAACTTCTGGCAAGTAAAAACGGACGGCAATCCTTACGCGCACGCAATTTTAAGGGGCGCTGTGGATACAAACGGAATCAACGTTCCCAACTATCATTATGAGGATGTTGTAAGGTTTACCGCTTTATACGAAGCGAGCGGGCTAAAGAATCCGTCTATTATAATAGATACCAACCATTCAAATTCGGGCAAAAACCCGTTTGAGCAAATTAGAATAGTCAAAGAAGTTTTGGCGAACAAAAAATCAAGCCAAAGCTTTGGGAAATTTATAAAAGGCTTTATGATAGAAAGCTATATTCAAGACGGCAACCAAGACGTCAACGGCAAAGAATACGGCAAATCCATAACGGACGCTTGTCTTGGATGGGAGAAGAGCGAAAAGTTATTGTATTATATTGCCGAAAACGCGTAATATTTTTGCTTGGTATTAATAAAAGGCAGGTTACATAAAGTGTTCAGAATCAAAAAAGAAATTGACTCGCCCGAGAAGATTAAAGAATATTTGCCTCTTCCGAAAGAACTAAAAGAGCTTAAAAACCGCCGCGACCAAGAGGCTATTGACATTATTAGCGGCAAAAATTCCAGATTATTATTAATTATAGGACCTTGCAGCGCGGATAACGAAAGCGCTGTTTTAGAATATGTCCGAAGATTAGGCAAGCTTCAAGAAAAAGTCGCTGAAAAAATACTTATAATACCCCGAATTTATACTAACAAGCCTAGAACGCGCGGAGAAGGGTATAAGGGTATGTTTCATCAACCCGATCCCAATAGCGAAACCGACATTCAAGAAGGAATTTTGACTTTAAGAAGGTTGCATATCAACGCTATGAGAGAATCGGGACTTACCGCGGCCGATGAAATGTTGTATCCCGATAATTACGCATATGTTGACGACCTTTTGACCTATGTCTCGATTGGCGCTCGTTCGTCCGAAAACCAACAGCACAGGCTTGTATCCAGCGGTATAGACTTGCCCGTAGGCGTAAAAAATCCTATGAACGGCAGTTTGCAAGTATTGCTTAATTCGATTTACGCTGTCCAGATTTCAAACGAATTTAAATATCATCAATACCAAGTTCAAACCGACGGCAATCCATATGCGCACGCTATTTTGAGGGGCGCGGTAGATACCAACGGAACACATGTTCCCAATTATCATTTTGAAGATGTCGTTAAGTTTACCAAGCTGTACGAAAAGTCGGGATTAAAAAATCCTGCCATAATAATTGATACCAACCATTCTAATTCCGGCAAAGACGCTATGCAGCAGATAAGAATTGTCAATGAAGTCTTAAACAATAGAAAACAAAGCAAAGATTACGCCAAGTTCTTCAAAGGCTTCTTAATAGAAAGCTATTTGTTAGACGGCGCTCAAGACATCCACGGCAAAGAATTTGGCAAATCCATAACAGACCCTTGCATAGGCTGGGCAAAGACCGAGCAATTAGTTTTGGATATGGCGGAAAATTTATGAAAATAAGCTATTTGGGGCCGGTAAACAGTTATTCTTATCTAGTCGCTCAAAAGATAAAATCTTCTCAAGATACAATACTTGAGTTTTCGAATTTTTACGACGTGGCTTTGGCGGTAGGCAAAATTGCTGATAAGGCCGTTATGCCTATTGAAAACTCTTTAGAAGGCGCGGTTAGCAATACCTTGGATATTTTGGCTTGGGAATGCGAGCTATATATTACTAAGGAAATAAACCTAGAAATTAACCATAAGCTAATAATGAAAAAATCGGGCGATTTTAATAATATTAGAAGAATTATTACTCATGCCCAGGCCTACGGACAGTGCAGAAACTTTATAAACAAAAACTATCCTAATGCTGAAATCGTTTATACTTCTTCCACATCAAAAGCGGTAGAAAGCCTGGATGACGATTATACCGCGGCAATTGCGGGCGAGCATAATCTTAATCCAAATTTAAAGGCGCTGCAGACCTCTATTCAAAACGATACATATAATGTTACCCGTTTTGTAGTTTTGGAAAAACAGCCTATAGATAATCCCGCTAACCAAAAAATTTCAATTATCTTCGACGCGGAAAACAAACCCGGCGGATTGTTAAGAATCTTGCAAATATTGCATGACCATAATCTCAATATGACTAAAATAGAATCCCGTCCCTTTAAGGGCAAATATGGAAGCTATATATTCTTTGTCGATTTTATAGGAAATATCAACGATAATAACGTTCAAAACGCCTTTGAAAAAATCAAAAAGTTAACTACATTCTTTAAATATTTAGGCAATTATTAAGTTAAAAAAACAAGACTTAAAATTAAGACGATAGCCGTCATAATAATCGATTGAGTAGTTTTGGACAAAAAATAGAATCCCGATTTTACGCTTGCTTTGGTTAAAAAAGTCAAGTTTTGCATATGCACAGATAATCCGCCCCAAGAGATAATAAAACCGCAAAAAACCGTTTTTAAAATAAGGCTGCCGTTTTGAGCGCTGATATGCAAACATCCGTTAGATACTTCAATTAAACCTCTTGTCAACCCGTCAGAATAATTATTAATAAAACTTATTTTTTCTAAAACAAACTTTATAGGGAACAAGATATATAAATCATTCAATAATTCGGTCAGCATATAAAATATAGCTACAAAACCGCCGACTTTTAAAACGCTTATAACAGAATTATATATACAGTCAGACAAAATATTATCAGTATTGGGTGAAGTTTGAAGTTTTAGATTATTTGGTTGATAGTTTTTTGATAGGTATTTTCTATAAATCAATCCATTTAAAATACAAGACATTATTTGCGATATCAATAAAACTATTCCAGCCATATATGATTTTAATAATCCTATTCCTACGCTGCCTAAAACGAACATAGGACTTGCCATTGAGCAAAAGCTGGAAATTCTTGCTCCTTCGGCAGAATCTATAACGCCTTTGCTATAAAAGTCTTCAATTAACTTGGCGCCTATAGGATAACCGCTGATTAAGCTCATAAAAAATATATAAGCGGAAACTCCGCCGGTCTTATATAATTTGGATGTCAAAGGATAAAATATTTTTGAAATCTTCTGCGCCATTCCCAATTCGATTAATAACAAAGAAAAAAACAAAAAAGGAAAGGTAGCGGGAAGAATTACCGTTCCCCAAACGATAATTCCGTCTAAAGTAAAACGGCTGTATCGCGCGGGATTAATTATTAACGCTAGAATGATTATGCAAATAAATATAATTAGTATGTTAATTTTTATCTTTCTTATGGGCTTTACTCTTTTTATTGATATCATATATTAAATTTGATAATATAAAATTGTTAGATACTATTAAATTTATGAAAAGGCGCGAATATATATGTTTGATAAAAAATTGGCTTTGGTTTTAGGTTCGGGCGGCGCTAGAGGATTTTGCCATATAGGCGTTCTAAAAGTCCTGGAAGAGTATAATATCAAACCTGATATAATCGTCGGCTCATCCATGGGGGCGATTATCGGCGGTTTTTATTGCGCCGGTATGTCGATTGAAGAAATGATAAGCATAACCAACAAGATAAACCAAGCCACGATAATGGACTTTGATCTTATGCCGGGAAAAAAGTTAGGCTTTGTCAATGGCAATAGAGTTAAAGCTATTTTCTTAAAATATCTCAGCGACATAAAAATAGAAGATTTAAAGATAAAATACGCCGCAGTCGCAACTGACATTTTGACGGGCGAATCAGTAATGATTACAAGGGGTGAATTATGGAAGGCTATGCGCGCCAGCATGTCCATTCCGATGTATTTTAAGCCTTTTGAATACGAAGGCAGATTATTGATAGACGGGGGAGTGTTATACAGGCTTCCCATACCTCAAGCGTATAAATTAGGCGCGGATATAACTATAGCGGTGGACGCTTTGGGTCCGTACCAAAAAGGGCAAAGGCCTTCGGGTCTTTTGAAAATGGCTGAGCAAACCTTTATGCTTTTGGATTGGGAAAACACTAGAAGAGTCAGTCATCTTTGCGATTATTTATTGGTACCGGACATGAAGGATAAAAGCCTATTAAGCTTTAAGCAAAACGATTTGGCGATTAAGGCAGGCGAGGAATGCGCCAGAGAAAATATTGATAAAATTTTAAAATTAATAGAAAAACACCATAAATCAAAAAAAAGAATAAAAAAAGCTTGACAACATAATAGTTTATGTAATATAAATAATATTGTTATACAAGACTAACATCCATTAGGATGTTTTTTAAATGATCAAGTGTTAGCTAAATCTAACTTTTAGGGTGCTCGATATGACATTAGAACAATTAAAAGCAGGGCAAAGCTGTAAAGTCAAACAAATAACAGCGCAGGGAATGCTAAAAAGAAAATTGCTGGAAATGGGCATAACTCCCGGCACGGAAATAGTTTTAAGAAAAATAGCGCCTTTGGGCGATCCTATTCAGATTAATCTTAGGGGCTATGATTTGAGCATAAGAAAAGCGGACGCAAAAAACATTGCGGTTGAAATTTAGGAGTATTTATGGCGCTAAAATTTGTATTAGCTGGAAATCCCAACAGCGGGAAAACTACGTTATTTAACGCTCTGACAGGGAGCAACGCACATGTAGGCAATTGGCCGGGCGTGACAGTTGAAAAAAAAGAAGGCGTTTGCAAGAAGCAAGTATTTGGTCAAACCATATCATTGGTAGATTTGCCGGGAATTTATTCGACTTCGCCTTATTCGCCCGAGGGCGTTATAGCAAGAAATTACATATTGGAAGAAAAGCCCGACGCGATTATTAATATAGTCGATGCTACCAATCTAGAAAGAAATCTCTATCTTACTACCGAATTGCTGGAAACTGACATTCCAATTGTAATTGCGCTAAATTACATTGATGTGCTGGAAAAAGACAATGTCAGGCTTGATTTAACGGTTTTGGAAAAAGCTTTTGGAGTAAAAATCATTCCCATATCCGCCTTTAAGAAAAAAGGGCTAGATGAGTTACTGGAGGCGGCTTGTCAAGCGGTTTCTTCCAAAAAAATGGCCGAATCCGTTTTGCGTCAATCCATAATTGGCGAACAAATCAAAAAGATATCGGAGAGCTTACGAAATTTAAATATACCAAGTTCCGAATATGTCGCCGTAAAGCTAATTGAGGGCGACAAAATACTTTTAGATTCTCTAATAATTAACGACGACGAAAAAAAATCAATTTTAAATATCATTGAATCAATCAAGAAAGAACATGAAGATACCGAAGGCTTAATAGCCGATTTAAGATATAATTACATATCCCAGCATTGCCGGGAAGCTACCAATATAACTAAAAAGCTTAAAGACATTGCAAGAACCCAAAAGATAGACAAGATATTAACCCATAAGATATGGGGCATTCCTATCTTTTTGGGCATTATGTTCTTGATGTTTTTCTTAGTGTTTGGCGAGTTTGAAATTGGCGGCGTAACCATTATGATGCCGGGCGTGTTAGCCGCTTACGGCGTAGAATGGCTTGTGACCAAAATCGGAGAATTATTGGCGCAATTTTTATCATTTGTAAACGCTTCGGATTGGTCGGCAGGATTGGTTATTGACGGCATATACGGCGGCGTAGGCGCTGTGTTTGGATTTTTGCCTTATATCTTGGTAATGTATTTGTTAATTTCTATTTTGGAAGCTACTGGTTATATGGCGCGCGCCGCTTTTATAATGGACAGAGCGTTTAGAAAATTCGGCTTGAGCGGAAAGTCCTTTGTTCCCATGCTGATGGGCTTTGGCTGTAGCGTTCCCGCTGTTATGGGCGCAAGAACATTAGAAAGCGAAAACGAAAGAAGATTGACAATAATGATAACCCCGTTTATGTCTTGTGGCGCTAAGTTGCCGATATGGACGTTTTTGACGGCTGCCTTTTTTGAAGGAATAACGGCAACATTGGTTATTTTCTCAATATATTTTTTGGGAATAGTGATGGCCGTTATTACGGGTATTGTGTTTAATAAATTTGTCTTTAAGAAAAAGACAACGCCTTTTATTATGGAAATGCCATCTTATCGCGCGCCCGATATTAAAACTCTTTTAAGAATTTTGCTAGATAAATTTAAGAGCTTTGTCAAAAGGGCAGGCACGGTAATCTTGGTGTCCTCCGTGGTAATTTGGCTGCTTCAATCGTTTAGCTTCAATTTTAAAATGGTTGACGACCCCAATGACAGCATGATGGCAAAAATAGGCGGAATATTCGCTTATATATTTAAGCCCATGGGCTTTGGCGCTTGGCAGGCAGCGTTTGCTATTTTGTCAGGTTTTATAGCTAAAGAAGTAGTGGTTACGACCTTTGGAACATTGTCTGGCGTGGGCGATCCTTTGGAAAACGAAGGACTGATGGAACAAGTCAAGTCTTGGATAATCAGCGCAGGCATTTTCGCTTCGCCTTTAGCTGTTTATTGTTTTATGGTGTTTAACCTTTTAGCGCCTCCATGCATGGCCGCAATCGGCGCCATATCTCAAGAAGTAAAATCAAAAAAATGGACGGCTATTATTTTAATTTATCAATTATTAATCGCTTATCTGGTAGCGCTGTTAATTTATGGCATAGGACAATTAGTGATGCTTATAGCTTAAACAGAAGCATATTATATTTAGAGGAGTATTAAAATGACGCCTGCTGATATTGTAATTTTAGTTTTGGTCTCTTTGGCGGTAGTAGGCGCTATCGCATACATAGTAAGAAATAAAATCAGAAGTAAAAGACAGGGCGTGCGCTCATGTCCCGGTTGCGACGCATGCAAGTATATTAAAAAGAGCGAAAAATAAAAAAAGCCCCTTTTATAAGGGGCTTTTTTTATTTATATTTGAGATAATTCAACTATCGTCAAGTCAGGGTGTTGTTTATTAATCTTAAGCGCATAGATTAGAGCGTTTACTGTGTCTATGCAGGTGAGACAGGGGATAGACAGTTCTACGCAGCGTCTTCTTATCTTTAGACCATCTACCTCGGTCTTTCTGTTGCGGCTTGGCGTGTTAACTAACAGGCTGATTTTGCCGGAGTCTAGCGTAGATAATATATCAAAATCGCCTTCGCCGATTTTATCCACCACGATTGTAGGAATGCCGTTTTCATTTAGTATCTTAGAAGTTCCCTTGGTGGCGTAGAGTATAAAGCCTAATTTTCTTAGCTCTTCTGCCGCGGGCACGATTTCAGGCTTGTCTTGGTCGTTAACCGTTATTAATACGCCGCCGCCCAAAGGCGCTTTGATTCCTGCCGCTAATAAGCCTTTATACAATGCTTGGCCGAAGCTTTTGTCTATTCCCAACACTTCGCCTGTAGATTTCATTTCGGGGCCTAGGCTGACTTCTACGCCTCCTAGTTTGGAGAATGAGAATACGGGCACTTTCACCGCGCAATAAGCGCTCTCGGGATATAGCCCTGTTCCGTAACCCAAATCTTTTAGTTTTTTGCCCAGGGTGCAGGCCGTTGCCAAATCAACTACAGGAACGTTGGTTACCTTGCTTATATAAGGGACGGTTCGGGACGAGCGAGGGTTAACTTCTATGACATATAACTCATCTTGATAATATACGAATTGGATATTAACAAGACCTATAACATTAAGCGCCCTAGATAGCTTATAGGTATAATCAACCACTTTTTGCTTAATCTTGGCGGGAATGTTTTGGGTAGGATAAACCGAAATGCTGTCGCCGCTGTGAACGCCCGCTCTTTCAAGGTGTTCCATAATACCGGGTATCAAGATATCCTCGCCGTCGCAAATCGCGTCGACTTCCAGCTCTCTGCCCATTAAATATTTATCGACCAAAACGGGATGCTCTTGCTTTACGGTGTTAATTATTTGCATATATTCTTTTACGTCTTGGCTGTTATAGCAAATTTGCATGCCTTGACCGCCCAAGACATAACTGGGTCTTACCAAAACTGGATAACCGAGCGTTTCGGCCGCCTCAACGGCTTTGGCTTTTGAGAATACGGCCATTCCTTTGGGGCGGGGGATATTACATTTTTCCAATATCTCATCGAATTTTTCTCTGTCCTCGGCCGCGTCTATGCTGTGTTCGCTGGTGCCCATTATTTTAACGCCTAAGTTTACTAAAGCTTTGGTAAGCTTTATAGCTGTTTGTCCGCCAAATTGCACCAACGCCGCATCGGGCTGTTCGTTTTCGACAATTGCTTCGACATCTTCGGGGGTTAAAGGCTCAAAATATAGTTTGTCAGCCGTGTCAAAGTCGGTTGAAACTGTTTCGGGATTGCTGTTGGCGATTATCGTTTCATATCCCGCTTGTTGCAACGCCCATACGCAATGAACAGAGCAATAGTCAAATTCTATTCCTTGACCTATTCTAATAGGCCCTGAGCCTAATACTAACAACTTTTTCTTATCCGAGCGAGTAGACTCGTTTTGTCCAAAATAAGTCGAATAATAATAGGGCGAATAAGAGTCAGATTTTGAACCGCAAGTGTCAACGCTTCTAAAAACAGGGTAAATGTTATATTTCTTTCTTAGCTTGGTAATATCGTCTTTTTTTGCGCCCACGAAATCGCCGATAATTTTATCCGTAAATCCAAGCTGTTTTGATTGTCTTAATATATCGCTTGTTAAATTTTGTATTGACAGATTTTTTAATTTGATTTCCCATTGAATTAGATTATTTATTTTTTCAATAAAATGGCTGTCTATTTGGGTAATTTGAGTAATTTTTTCAACGCTTATATTTCTTCTTAATGCCTCGGCTACGACGAAGATTCTCTCGTCGGTTGCGTCATGTAACATGTTTTCTATCTCTTCGTCAGTGTGCTTGGCAAGCTTGGGCAATTGCAGGTAATAAGCATTTAGTTCAAGCGACCTTATTGCTTTCATCAGCGCGCTTTCAAAAGTATTACCGATTGCCATAACTTCGCCCGTGGCTTTCATCTGCGTGCCCAATATCCTATTGGCGTGAATAAATTTATCAAAAGGCCACTTGGGGACTTTGACGACTAGATAATCTAACTCAGGCTCAAAGAAAGCCGAATCGGATTGTCTGGAATTAATTTTTATCTCATCGAGAGTGTAACCGATAGCTATTTTGGTCGCCACTCTTGCGATAGGGTATCCTGTAGCTTTTGAAGCCAACGCCGAAGAACGAGATACTCTAGGATTAACTTCTATTACGGCGTATTCCATACTGTCGGGTTTTAGCGCGAACTGAATATTGCATCCGCCCTCAATGCCTAGGGCAGTTATTATTTTTAACGACGCAGTCTTTAACATTTTAAGCTGCTCATCATTAAGCGTCTGGCAGGGGGCTACTACTATACTGTCGCCCGTATGCACGCCGACAGGATCGACGTTTTCCATATTGCATACGGTGATTACATTTCCTTTGCTGTCGCGCATTACTTCATATTCGATTTCTTTCCATCCCGTAATATCTTTTTCGATTAATACTTGATGAACGAGCGACAATCTTAAACCGTGAGAGGCTATTTCTTTTAGTTCTTTTACATCGCAAGCTTTGCCGCCGCCGGTGCCGCCCAAAGTATATGCCGGTCTAACAATAACGGGGAAGCCGATTTCTTTTGCAAAATCAATAGCGTCGTTAACGTTTGTTACAACCTTGCTGGCTACGCACGGCTCGTTAATGCTGAGCATTGTATTTTTAAACTCTAAGCGGTCTTCGGCTTTTTGAATGGCAGAGATATTGGTGCCAAGAAGTTTAACATTCGCTTTTTCCCAAAAACCCTCTTGAGCTAATTCCATAGCCAAATTAAGTCCTGTCTGTCCGCCCAAAGAGGGTAGGACGCTGTCAGGGCGTTCGGTCAAAATAATCTTTTTGACAAAATCAGGCGTCAAAGGTTCGATATAAACCTTGTCCGCAATGTGCTTATCGGTCATAATGGTTGCAGGATTTGAGTTTATCAAAACGACTTCAAGCCCTTCTTCTTTTAATGCGCGGCAAGCTTGAGTTCCTGCGTAGTCAAATTCCGCCGCTTGTCCAATCACTATCGGGCCGGAACCGATAACTAGAACCTTTTTTATTGAATTTTTTTTAGGCATAAGCCAACCAACTCCTTTAATATATAAAAACAAAAAATGGTCAACCAAATAAAATATCAATACTTAAAAAAAGGGTAATCACTTAAATGATTACCGCTTTTTATGAATTTTCAAAATATTTAAACTTTATTATTGCATCCTAGCACTTCTTTTATTTTGTGTTTAACTAATTGTTTTACAGCCTCGCGCGCGGGGGCTAAATATTGACGGGGGTCGAAATGCGAGGGATTGTCAAACAAATGCTTTCTGATAGCCGCTGTAAAGGCCATTCTCAAGTCGCTGTCGATATTGATTTTGCAAACGGCCATCGAAGCCGCTTTTCTAAGCATATCTTCGGGAATGCCTCTTGCGCCTTCCATATGACCGCCGTTTTTGTTGATAATGTCAACATATTCGGGCAAAATCGAGCTAGCGCCATGAAGAACGATAGGGAAGTTAGGAAGTCTTCTTTGCACTTCTTCCAAGATATCAAATCTTAATTTGGGTTCGCCTTTAAACTTATAGGCCCCGTGGCTTGTTCCTATGGCAATTGCTAAAGAGTCAACGCCTGTTTTCTCTACAAATTCCTCTACTTGAGAAGGATCGGTAAACGCGGAATCGCTTTCGGAAACATTAACATCGTCTTCAATGCCCGCCAATCTGCCAAGCTCTGCTTCTACGGTTACGTTTCTGGCGTGCGCGTATTCGACGACCTTTCTAGTTATTCTGATGTTTTCTTCAAAAGAATAATGGGAAGCGTCAATCATGACCGACGTAAAGCCGTCTTCAATTGCCGCCACGCAAAGCTCGTAACTGTCGCCGTGGTCAAGGTGCAAAGCTATCGGCAAATTGCTTTCTTTTTCCGCGCTTTCGATTAAGCCTCTTAGATAGAGGGGATTGGCGTATTTTCTTGCGCCGTTAGAAACTTGTAAGATTAAGGGAGATCTTTCTTCAATGGCCGCTGAAACAATTCCTTGAATCATTTCCATGTTGTTTACATTAAAAGCGCCTACGGCGTATCCACCTTCGTAGGCTTTAAGTAACATCTCTTTGGTGTTTACTAGTGGCATCAAATCACTCCGGTTAATTTTTTCTTTGACTAATTATACACCACCCGCCAATATTTGACTAGCGTTTTTATCGGTATGCCGAAATTTTTTAGTTTTTGGTGTTTTTTAAAATATTATTCGCTTAAATACTTATATTAATTGCGTTAATAAGTCACTAAAAACTCTATCAGGGATAATGTAATTTTGTTTGGCAAATAATATCAATTGGTGTATAATGATAATGAATTCACAATCGGAGAAAATGAATGACAGACCCTAGATTAACAAAACTTGCTCAGAACCTGGTTAACTATTCTTGCTCTTTAAAAAAGGGCGAAAAGATATTTATTGAAGCGTATGACTTAGATTATATGCTAGTCAATGAAATAATAAAAGAAGTTTACAAGGTAGGGGGTTACCCCTTTGTAGGCTTGTATAATACAAGAGTTCAACGCGAACTTCTAATGGGAACAAGCGAAGAGCATTCCACATTGGCTGCAAAATACGCTAAAGTCCTAATGTCAGACATGGACGCTTACATAGGAATCAGAGGTTCAAATAATACTTTTGAGCTTGCGGACGTTCCTCCCGAAAAGATGGCTATTGAATCAAGATGCTACGGTTTCCCCGTTCATCACGAGATTAGAGTCGCCAAGACAAAATGGGTTATTTTAAGATATCCTAATCCTTCTATGGCGCAAGCGTCCTCAATGTCAACCGATGAATTTGAGGATTTGTTCTTTAAGGTATGCAATTTGGATTATTCCAAGATGGATAGGGCGATGGATAGCCTAAAAGAATATATGGAAAAGACCGATATGGTTAGACTGGTCACGCCCACCACAGATATTTCGTTCTCGATAAAAGGCATTCCCGTTATAAAATGCTCGGGACAACGCAATATACCTGATGGCGAAATTTACACCGCGCCCATCAAAGACAGCGTCAACGGCGTGATAGAATATAACGCTCCTTCAATGTACCAAGGCTTAAAGCACGAAAAAGTTAGATTTGTAGTCAAAAACGGCAAGATTATAGAAGCGACTTCAAGCCACACCGAAGAACTTAATAAGATCTTAGACACCGACGAAGGCGCAAGATACTTTGGCGAGTTCTCTTTTGGCGTGAACCCTTATATAACCAAGCCTATGGGCGATATTCTGTTTGACGAAAAGATTTCGGGATCTATTCACTTTACTCCCGGCTGCGCATATGATATTGCGTATAATGGCAACTCTTCAGCTGTGCATTGGGACTTGGTTTTGATTATGACGCCCGAATTTGGCGGAGGCGAAATTTATATGGACGGCAAGCTTGTAAGAAAAGACGGACGATTTGTCGTAAAAGAGCTTGAATGCCTCAACCCTGAAAACTTAATTTAGAAAACCAATTTTTTAATATATATGGAGGTAAAAATATGGCACAAAATGTTGTAAAAGTCGGTATCAACGGCTTTGGTAGAATTGGCAGACTTGTTTTGCGCGCTTCACTAAATAATCCCAATGTAAAAGTTGTCGCCATCAATGACCCTTTCTTGGATTTGGAATATGCTGCTTACATGTTTAAGTATGACACTATCCACGGCAGATTTAAGGGCGATGTCGAAGTAAAAGACGGCAAACTTTATGTTAACGGCAACGAAATTTATTTCTTTGCAGAAAAAGAACCTGCAAACATTAAATGGAGCGAAGCCGGCGCTGAGTATATAGCTGAATCTACCGGGGTATTCACTACGATTGAAACCGCTTCTGCTCACATAAAGGCAGGCGCTAAAAAGGTTATTATTACCGCTCCTTCTAAGGACGCTCCCATGTTCGTTATGGGCGTAAACCAAGACAAATACACCAAGGATATGACTGTTATAAGCAACGCAAGCTGCACTACCAACTGCTTAGCTCCTTTGGCAAAGGTAGTTAACGATAAATTCGGTATCGTTGAAGGTCTTATGACTACAGTTCACTCTACTACCGCAACCCAGAAGACAGTTGACGGACCTTCTAAGAAAGACTGGAGAGGCGGCAGAGCTGCTTCCGGAAATATTATTCCTTCCTCTACAGGCGCAGCTAAAGCGGTTGGCAAGGTTATACCTGAACTCAACGGCAAGCTAACCGGTATGGCGTTTAGAGTTCCTACCTTGGACGTATCCGTAGTTGACCTAACCTGCACGTTAAAAACTCCTACTACTTATGAAGAAATCTGCAAGGCTATAAAAGAAGCTTGCGAAAACGAAATGAAGGGCATAATGGCTTATACCGAAGACGATGTAGTATCTTCCGACTTTATCGGCGATTCTCATACCTCTATCTTCGACGCGAAAGCCGGCATTATGCTCAACGAAAAGTTTGTTAAGCTTGTAGCTTGGTATGACAACGAATGGGGTTATTCCTGCAAG
>DATCJN010000041.1:0-15750 GCA_036562755.1 Clostridia bacterium
CTTGATTCTGGGCGCGAACTCTTTAAAATCTTTTTTTAGCTCGTTATAAAACTGCGCAAACTCGGCGAATTTCTCCTGTTGGGCTTGAGCGTGTCGGGTTTTTATGGTTTGCAAAACTGGCTCGGCTGGCTCGGGCAATGGAATGTTAGTAGATAGAGCTTGCGCCAAAGCCGCCGCCGAATCCGCGGGCAAGTTATAAAGCAATATTTGGGCAGAAGAGTATCTGTTTAGCTTTTCGTTGATCTTTTCTATCAACCCTTCCAGGCGCGCCTGCTCCTTGTCGTCAAAATAGGGCTTAAAATATTCGTTATAAATATCTTTGGTGATAACGGTAGAATAGCTTGTATTTATCACTATCTCAAAGGGCAGCATCGCGTCCAAAACCAGCTTGCCGTCTTTTACGGACGCGTTGAATTTTTGGATATAGGCTTCCAGCTCTTTCTTTTCTTGAATTTCTTTATTTCTATCAATGGGCGTAAAATGTCCGCCGTTGGTAAGATACTCAAAAGCCTTTCTTACCATATACTCGTTGTAAGCGTAAAACAAGTTGTTAGAAGATCGCGTATCGTTTTCCGCGATGTCTTTTAATCCGCTCAGGAAATTTTCATAGAGCTGGTATGCTTGTTTTTTTGCGTTGTAGTTTTTGTCTTCTTCATCGTCCTCGCCGTCTTCATCGCCGGCAGTTACCGCATCGGGATTTTCGGGAACTTCATATTCTATTTTTAATTCGGGAACTTCTTTTGCGGGCATGCCTAAATAACCGCCGATTATGTTTCCAATTTGAACTCCAAAAATTATTTCCCTTTGTTCGTTGAGTTTATGTTCTTTAATGCTGTTTAGCGCGCTCTTTGCTCTGTGAGTAATAGAGTTTATAGCGCTGCTAAGCGCCGCGTATTCTTGGGACACGAGATTCTTAGAAGGCATTAACAGATAATTGGTGCCTAAAACGGAAGATTTGGTAAGATATTCAAAAATATCCAGCCTTTCAAAAAACTCTTCGGCGGCTTGTATCAGTTCGTTATATTTTGCTTTTATCGCGTTTTGGTTGCTTGTTTTTTGGACTTCTAAGAACTGATAATAAATGCCGTTTTTGTTAAAGTATTCGTTGGTTTTGCCAAATAAATTTTCGTAACTTTGGAACAGGTCTTTCATGGACTTGTTAATAATGTAGTCCGTAAAAGAAACGTTATAATTGGATTGTTTTATATAATCCAAGATATCCTTATTCAGATAATACTTAAACTGATATTCGTAATAAAGCGACCTAAAATAATCGTAATAAAGCGCTTCTTGAACGCTGGCAAAAGACAGATAATCTTTAAATACGTCGTTGGCGCCGTTGTCCTCTCCGTCGTCAAGCGCGAAATTTCTCAAAACCGACGGTTCCACGCCAATCAGCAATAATTTTATCTCGGGCTTATCCTCAAGCTGTTTGGAGAAGGATTCGATTTCGTATGTATCTATCCCCATGTTTTTCAACTCGTCTATTTCGCCGTCTATTATGTCAAAAGAATCGGTAGAAATGGAATTTCCCAGTAAAAACTCTAAGGCGCTGGTTACATTATGCTCCTGTTCGGCATAAACCCAAGTCATTAACAAAATAACCGCAACCAGCAGCCCTGTCATAACATACAGGGTATTGCTCTTGATAAGTTTATATAATTCGCCTCTTATTAATTTAGTCAAACTTTTCATTTTTTTGGTCAGCTCTCCGTTAAGATATTTCTGTGCCGTGAACGCTCGTTAGTTCTAAGAAAGTTTCTTCCAAAGACTTCTCGCCCAAAGACATAGATACTATGCCTATATTGTGTTTGGCTAGCTCCAAAGATACTTTAGGCAATAGATCCTCGGTGATAGAAAAGACAATGAGGTTGTTATTGGTTTGGATATCGCAACCAAAGGCCGTTTCTAATATATTAATCGCCTTGCTCTTTTGCAGGGGCGGAACGCTCAATTTTATCTTTATAATATTGTTTTGAGGGCGTGTCCACTCGTCCACAGTCTTTATTGCTATGAGTTTGCCTTTATAGATAATCGCAACCCTGTCGCACATTAACTGCATTTCGGTTAAAATATGGCTTGAGATAAACACCGCTATTCCGTATTCGTGCGCCAGCATTTTCAAAAAGTCGCGCATTTCGTGTATGCCCGCAGGGTCAAGGCCGTTGGTGGGTTCGTCCAAAATCAACAGCCTGGGATTATGCAGCAGGCTCTGGGCAATTCCTATGCGCTGGCGCATGCCCAAAGAGTATCTCTTTACTTTTTCGTGAATGCGGTTTTCCATCTTGACAAGTTTGACGACATTCATTATCTGCTCGTCGCTGATGTTTCCGTATAGCGAGGCGTAATATTTAAGGTTCTGCCAGCCCGTCATATATTTGTACATCTCGGGATTTTCTATAATGCCGCCTATGCAAGAAACGGCCTTTTTAAAATCCTTTTTTATGGAATTTCCGCATATAATAGCCTCGCCTTCGGTTATGCTTGCAAGCCCGGCAATCATTCTGATAGTAGTGGTCTTGCCCGCGCCGTTAGGGCCTAAAAAACCAAATACCTCGCCGCTATAAACATCTAAAGATACATTATCTACCGATACTCTGTCGCCATAGCGCTTGGTAAGATTTCTTAAGCTTAATACTACTTCGCCTTTTTTCCATTTATTAAAATTGATTTCTATATTCTTTTTTTCTTCTTTTATCGGTTCGCTGTCAGGAACAAAAAAGGGCTTTTCAGTTGCTTTTAAAGACATTTTAATCTCCCAAAAACATTGTTAGTATTAGTATTTAATGATTATATCACTTATATTTGACAATATTATGAATTATTGTCGCTTTGATTGATCGGGATATCAAAATAAAACTCGACTCCGTAAGGAACGTTGTTGACGCCGCATCTGCCTTTGTGCAAATCCATAATAGCCTTGACGATGCTGAGTCCTATGCCGTATCTGCCTTCGCTGCGGTTTCGCGCTTTGTCGGATTTATAAAAAGGTATCCAGATCTTTTCCAAATCTTCCTCGGGTATATGCGAGCCGCTGTTAAATACGGATACTCGGTAGTAGTCTTGCATGTCCAGGGTTTTGCCTATTATTACCAACTGCCTGTTGTCGTCTATATGGCTTACCGAATTGTTTAAATAGTTATTAATTACCTGTTCTATTCTTAGCGGATCGGCCTGGACTTCCCTATGTTCTAAGATGGTTTCGAGGTTGATTTCTTTTTGCTCAATAATTGCCTTATACCTGTCCGCTACCCTCTGGACTAATTCGTCTATATAAAACTTATCGGTCTCTATTGAGAACGTGCCGCTGGTGTATTGCGAAAGGTTGAGCAGATCGTGAACAAGCTTGGTCATTTTGGCCGTTTCTTCCATTATAACATCGCTGTAGTATTCTCGCTTTTCGGGCGAGTTGGATACCGAAGGCGATTTTAAAGCTTCGGCATAACCCTGGATAATAGAAAGCGGGGTTTTTAACTCGTGGCTTACATCGGACACGAATTTTTTTCTCATCGCGTCCAAACCTTTTTCGCGCTCCAGTTCCTTGGTCAGCTGCTCGTTTTTTACCTTTAATTCTTCCATAGCGGCCTTAAGTTTGTCGCTCATTAGGTTTATGTTTTCGGCCAGCTGTCCCAATTCGTCGTATCTATTGATTTCTAGCTTATGATCAAAGTTTAGGTTAGCCAGCTCGCGCGTCAGATTGTTCATGCTCACTATGGGCCTGGTAAAATATTTTGAGAACAAAAACGCCCAAACCAGCGACAGAAAAATAGCCGCTATACTTACAAACCTCGTAAAATCGTTGGTTACGTCTATGCTTTGGTGAATAGTGGATAGGTGGGTGCCGATTTCAAGTTTATACACCGACCTGTCAAATATTTCCCGCTGGTACGCCAAAAAGGATATCTTTTGCTCGTCGTTATTTTTTATAAAAAACCGCCCGTGCTCGTCTTTGCCTCTAGACGTGCTCGTCATAGCGGCCAAATAATCGGACTTGCTGGAATAATAAATAGCTTGGTCGTTTTTATAGACAAAGATTATATAATTTTTTATTTCATATGTGTTAAGAATTTGTAAAAACTTTGGGTCTTTGTTGTCTATGTCCTGGGTGGAGATTCTGTTTTGCTCGATTAAAGAAACGATTTCATTTGCGGTATTGGACAACATTTCTTTGGAGCGGTCTATTTGAATAGCGGTAAGAAAAATTTGTTGCGCTAAAGTTACCAATACCCCAAAGAGCACCAATACAATTCCAAAATGCAAAAACAATCTCAACCAAAGAGTTTTTAATTTCAACGCTTATTTCCTAAAAATTAGATTTCAAATTTATAACCGTATCCGCGGACGGTTTTTATGTATTTGTCGCCGTATTCGCCTAGTTTTATTCTAAGGCGTCCTACATGGGTATCCACAGTTCTGTCTCCGCCGTAATAGTCATATCCCCACACTTGCATCAAAAGGTTTTCTCGCGTAAACACTCTGCCGTAATTTTTGGCTAAATGAACCAATAATTCGTATTCGATAGGCGTCAGTTCTATTTCTTTGCCCGCCAATATTACTTTGTGCTGGTCGATATCTATCTTCAAATCGCCATGTTCTATAACATTGCCCGACAATGAATCCAACTCTAGCCTCGCTTTTATTCTCGCCAGCAAAACCGACAGCGAAAAAGGTTTAGGAATATAGTCGTTAGCGCCCTTTTCAAAGCTCTCTAACTCGTCCATCTCTTCGCTTCTGGCCGTAAGCATTATAATAGGCACTTTGGATGTCTTTCTAATCTCTTGACAAACCTTCCAGCCGTCTATATAAGGCATCATTACGTCTAAAATAATAAGGTCTATATCGGGGTCTTTTTTGAACTTTTCCAGCGCGACTTTGCCGTCTTCGGCTTCTATTACTTCATACCCGGCGTCGGTCAGCCAGTCTTTAATCAACATTCTAAGCCTTTCTTCGTCGTCCGCTATCATTATCTTAGCTTTTTTCATATTTTTCTCCCAATTTAATCTATAAAAAGCATACAAAGCTAGCTTAAAATTATCACAATCTTAAAACAATAAGGCAACCAATACTTCACAAATATGTCACAACCACAGTTTATCAAATGAGTCAACTGTTGTCAAAATTGCGCATAAGGCGAAGATAATCATAACATAATAAATTATAAATACTTATTTAAAATTATGAGTTAGGGTAATAAAATCACAAATTTTTTTGAAAAAAGTTGTTGACAAAATTAGCAATTGATGTATAATAGTGTTAGCAATCAAAGGTAACGACTGCTAATCAGGTAAAAAAATCATAAGGAGGTATATATTATGGGATTTTTACCTTGGGATAAACGCAACAGAGTAAGAGGAGAACTAACTCCTTTTGATTGGTTTGAAGATTTCTTTAACGATGTCACTCCGTTTAGAGCCTTTGACTCTTTTAGAATGGATGTCAAAGAGACCGATAAAGAGTATCTGGTAGAAGCAGAGTTGCCCGGCGTGGAAAAAGACGATGTCGAGATTTCGCTCAACGACGGACAATTGACGATAATGGTTAGAAAAGCCCAACAAAACGAAGAGCAAGCGGCTAATTATATCAGAAGGGAAAGACGCGTAGGCGCTATGCAAAGAAGCGTGTATTTAGCCAACGCTTCCAATAAGGGCGCAAAAGCGAAATTCAATAACGGCGTCTTGACCTTGACAATCCCTAAGGACGACTCTCAAAAGATTTATAAAATCGATATTGAATAAGACCAATTTCTTGTTCATAAACTTCCCCCTTTTAAAATTCCGCGCCAATGCTAAAACCCCTACCCTGCAAAAACGGGCGCGGTTTTTTTATAAATAATGCAATAACATTTGACAAATATCTAAAATAATATAAACTAAAGAAAGCAGAACGGGTAATCTTCTTTTTGGGATGGGAATTTTCCCTCCCTTTAAAGAAGATTGCTTTTTTTATATAGAGAGTATTGACATTAGCTGTTATTTGAGTTAAAAAGAATTTAAAAGAAATAAAGACGATAAGAATATGAATCAAAAATCCAACCAAAACAGCTCAATAAAAAAGGTCATAGGAATAATAAGCGGCAAGGGCGGCGTGGGAAAATCCTTGGTTACCTCGCTGCTCGCTGCAGCGTTTAGAAAAAACGGGCATAATGTGGCTATACTAGACGCCGATATTACGGGCCCTTCCATTCCTAAAGCGTTTGGGCTAAAAGGCAATACGCCCGTTACCGAGCAAGGCATAGAGCCCCTGGTGTCCAAGACGGGCATTAAGGTCATGTCCATTAATTTTTTGTTAAACGAAGAAACCCAGCCAATAATTTGGCGCGGACCGTTGATCTCGGGCGCGGTCAGACAGTTTTGGTCAGAGGTTAATTGGGGCGAGATAGACTATATGTTTATAGACATGCCTCCGGGAACAGGCGACGTTCCTTTGACTGTATTTCAATCGATTAAATTAGACGGAATAATCGTCATAACCAGCCCTCAAGAGCTCGTAGCTATGATAGTCCAAAAAGCCGTCAACATGGCAAAAAATATGGGCATAAAAATCTTAGGGCTTATTGAGAATATGTCCTATTTTGTTTGCTCTAATTGCTCAAAAAAGCATTATATCTTTGGCAACAGCGACATTGAATCAATCGCCCAAAAGCAAAACCTAAAAGTATTGGCCAAGATACCTATGGACCCTGAAATCTCTCGAGCGTGCGACAACGGCCAGGTCGAAACCATCGACGCGCAGTTCTTAATTCCCGCCGTTTATAATATAGAAAACAATGTTTAAAAAGCTTTTTAACCCGCTGATTTTAGCGGGTTTTTTTATGGTGATGATTTAACATTATTTAAAACATTATAATTGACTAAGACCGTATTCTATCTTAAAATAATTATAAACAATAGTTAGACACATCTAACTTTTTTATATGAATAAATCTTTTAAAGGGCATAAATAATAAACTTAAATGAATAATGTAGATAGATATCATTATATATTATCAAGCAGCGCGGCTCCCACTTTAAAATACCTAAAGCCCGCAAGCCTTATTTGTTTGCCTAAGAGTTTAAGGATAGACGATATAAGGCTAAAAGCGCGCGGGCTTGAGATGACGCTTATGTACAGGTGCAACCAAAACGAAGTCGTCTTGATTTTCAACAGACAAATGCTCCAAAAAACTTTAGCAGACCAAGAAATAAAAGCTTTTTTGTCGCTATATTCGTATCCTGAAGATAATCTTGATCTACTAATAGAACATCTAAAAACCAGACTTCAAGGCTTTTTTGAGGGAAAAAACGAGTTTGCGCACGAGGTGGGCTTGTTTTTAGGCTATCCTTTAGAAGACGTGCGCGATTTTATAAAAAAAGACAAGCGGCATTATTTTTGCGGCTATTGGAAAGTTTTTAACAATCCTATTCAAGCGCTAAAGATTATGAATTTATACGACATGGCCAAGTCAAAGGTCATATACGAGCACATGCAAGGCAAAAGATATTTTGAGTTTATTAATTAATTGGAGGTTTTTTATGGCAAAGATATTGATAGTTTTTTGGTCGGGCACGGGCAATACCGAAAAGATGGCCGAGTTAATAGCGCAGGGCGCAAAAAATTCAGGCGCTACGGTCGATATTAGAAACGTTGCGCTGGCTTCTCCCGAATTGATAGATAATTTTGATGCGGTGGCTTTAGGTTCTCCCGCCATGGGCGTCGAAGTCATAGAAGAAGACGAGATGGAGCCCTTTGTGGAAAGCATAAAGGATAAGGTCTCGGGCAAAAAGCTTGCGTTGTTTGGCTCGTATGACTGGGGCGACGGAGAATGGATGGAATCTTGGAAAGAAAGAATGACCGATTACGGAGCTTTGGTTTTAGACACGCTCATAGTCCACCTGGCTCCCGAGGGCGATAGCGAACAAGAGTGCATAAATTTAGGCGCAAAGCTTGCATCGCTATAAAGGCGTTAAATTTTTAAGCCTTTAATTACATAATTATTCTTTAAATACAAAATATAAAAATATATAAAATACATTATTAATTAAAAAAAATCTTTAGCATTACTGCTTTACAACATCTCAATTGTATGATATATTACAATATACATTAGTGAATGGATTATCAATCTTTGAGCTAGACATTACCTAACTTGAAAAAATTTTTTTAAGGAGAATGAGAATATGAAGAAAGTTGTTCTTTCATTATTGGCAATTATGACCTCTTTGTTGTTTGTTGTAGGCGTTTTTGGCTGCGGCGATAAAACTCCCGAAACCAATTCGGCTACCGCGCTTGGTATTGTTCACGGCCATTATTTAGGCGTAGTCGATATTACGGTTAAAAAAGACGGCACAATAACCGACATTAAGATTGACGAAATCTTCCTACCTTACAACTGGGCTAAGAAAACTACAGAAGGCGATAATGCTACCTTTACCGATTTTTGGACCGTTGACGGCGAGCAAAAAGACTTCGCTAAGTACATCAAAATTGACACCAAATATTTTGAAGCCACCGCTTCTACGGATAGCGCTGTAAACTATCCTATCTGGAAAGAAGTAAACGGTTCTATAAACGATTTGGAAAAAGAGCTTGGTGAAAAGGCTGATTTGAGAACTTGGTATTATAACGCCGTAAAAGCCAACAAGGTGGCTATTGTTAAAGCCGTAGGTAACGGTTTTGAAGATGAAAAAGACCCCGCTAAGAACTCTTACGGCAGCATGTTCAAATCCACAAGCTCTTATTGGCCCGAAGGCGGCCGCGGCAAAGGTTGGAAAGCAAATATCCAAGCTATTGAAAATTATGTAAAAGAGCACGGCGTTGACTTTGAAGAAGGCGATGTTGAAAAAGATAACAACACCAATACTTGGTGGATTGGCGATGTTGATACCGGCGCTAGTTTGACAGACTTTGCGGATTATATCAAGGTCGTAAAAGCCGCATATAGCAAAGCAATGGATATTTACAAGAAATAAACATTGACGATCAATAAATAAAAAGCATTAACTTAAAAAGTTAATGCTTTTTTTATTTTAAAAAAGCAATGTTTTAAAACATTGCTTTTTTGTTTATTTTTTATTGATTTTATATCCTTGAGGAGTGTCTATTATAATATAGCCCTTTGAGTTTATTTGGCTTCTTAATTCGTCCGCCAGGGCGTAATTTTTTGCCTTTTTGGCTTCTATTCTTTGTCTTGCGAGCTCTTCTATTTCTTGAGGTATTATTTCTTCAGGCTCTCGTTGGACATCGGAAGCGCTTTCTTTTAACTTTAGTCCAAGAACCTCATCGGCTTTTATAGCAAATTCGTAAACCGCCTTAGATTTAGGCTCTTTTAGCGCGGTCCACAAAACGCCCAGAGCAAGCGGGATATTTAAATCGTCGTTGATAGCTTCCGCGAATTTTTGATAATACTCTTTTATGTTCGGCAAGTCTGTTTCTTGCGCGTTTTTGTGCGCTGTCAGTTGTTCTATCAATCTCTTGCGCGCGATTTTTGCGCCCTCAAGTCCTTCAAAGGTAAAGTTCAGCTTTTTGCGGTAATGGGTGTTAAGGCAGAAATACCTAAAGTCCATAGGGTCAAAACCGCGTTTTTCCAAATCGCTTATTGTATAGGTATTGCCTAAAGACTTAGACATCTTGCCGTTATCCACCATCATGAACTCGCTGTGCATCCAAATACGAACGGCAGGCTTGCCCGTTAACGCTTCGGTTTGGGCTATTTCGTTTTCGTGGTGAATAGGGATATGGTCCACTCCGCCGCTGTGGATGTCGAACTCCTCGCCCAAGAATTCTCTTCCCAAAGCCGAGCACTCTATATGCCAGCCGGGATAGCCCATGCCCCAAGGGCTTGGCCATTGCATAATGTGTTCTTTTGGCGCTTTTTTCCATAAAGCAAAGTCAAAAGGATTGCGCTTTTCCGGGTTGACTTCTACTCTGGCGCCTGCTATCTGGTCTTCTAAATTAATTCCGCTTAACTTGCCATATTCGGCGAATTTGGATATATCAAAATAGATTCCGTCCGAGGTTTCGTAACCGTAGCCCTTTTCCACGAGCTTTTGGACGAAATCAATCATTTGATTGATGTAATCGGTGGCCTTGGGTGTATATTCGGGGCGCTCTATGTTTAGCTTCTTTAGGTCCTCAAAAAAAGCTTTGGTGTAAAATTCGGCTATTTCGTAAGGCGAACGGTTTTCCTTTTTTGCGGCGGCCTGCATTTTGTCCTCGCCGGTGTCGCTGTCGGACTCTAAGTGGCCTACGTCCGTAATATTCATAACGCCTTTTAGACGGTAGCCGTTATACTTTAAAACGCGCCTTAAAGTGTCCACGAAGAGAAATGTTCGCATATTGCCTATGTGGGCGAAGTTATAAACGGTAGGCCCGCACGAATACATGCTGACCTCGCCCTCTTTTATGGGTTTAAAAACTTCTTTTTGTCGGGTTAATGTGTTATAAAGTTTAAGCATCTTCCTTACCTTTTTCCAAAATTTCTATGCGTTTATTTAATTTTTCAATTTCTTTATTCAGGCGGTCAAACTCTTTCATCAACGGATCGGGGAAGGTTTGGTCCAGGTCGTCGGGCTTTTTGCCGTAAATACGGACGACTCTGCCGGGAATGCCTACCACCGTGCAGCCCGGCGGCACGTCTTTTAAAACAACGCTGCCAGCGCCTATCTTGCTGCCAGCTCCTATGGTAATAGGCCCTAGGACTTTAGCGCCCGCGCTTACCATTACGTTATCTTCCAGGGTAGGATGACGCTTGCCCGTATCCTTGCCCGTTCCGCCTAAGGTGACGCCTTGATAGAGCGTGCAGTTTTTGCCTATAATAGTGGTTTCGCCTATGACCACGCCTGAGCCGTGGTCTATAAACAATCCGCCGTCTATCTCGGCCGCAGGATGAATCTCTATCCCCGTAAAAAAGCGCACCGCTTGGCTTATCATTCTCGCCAAAAGCTTAAGCCTTAATTTCTTATATACAAAATGAGCAAATCTATATCCCAAAACGGCGTGAAAGCCGGAATATGTCAATATAACTTCTAACTTACTGCGAGCGGCCGGATCGTTTCTTAACGCCGCTTCCAAATCCATTTTTATCTTTCCCATATGCTATCTCTAAAATATTTTTTGAAAAAACGAAAAAATTTAACGGTTAATAAATTATATGCAAAAGACGAGCCTTAATGGCATTCTTAAGCCCGACATCGACATAGCGCTGTATTGAAATTAAAAATAAAGATTTTCTTCAAAATATTTTCCTTTTATAAAAATATCTTTTATTCTTATTTTAACCTAACGAATAAATAACAATCCGAGCTTTTTTAATGTAAAACCATTATATATTAGCGATGTTATAAAGTCAACGCAACGAAAAACTCTAAAAATCAAAAGCGATCATTTATAAAATATTGTATTAAAAAAATAAAAAATATTTATTTTAAAACATTTACATTTATTTTTATTATGTTATTATATCTATAATAATTTACATTATCGTTTTGGGTTGGGATTTTTATGAACGCGTTTTGGCAGGCGTGGGGATATTTTAAGAAGCACGGTTTTGTTTTTATCTTTTGTTTTTTATTGGGCTGTTTTTTCATATTAATCTCTCAGTTAATACCTCAAGTAACCCAATTAATTTTAGACAAGGTCATATTGCCCGTTTTGGGCAAGACCAACGCGAAAGAGTCCTCAAGCATCTTCTTGCCCCTTCTTAATAAAATACTGGGCGATCCTTCGGCGGATTTAACTAAAACGCTGATTACGTTGGTTTTGCTTCTATGCGGGCTGGCGTTTTGCAGGCATGTAACTCACTATGTCCGCTGGAATTTAGGCCATTCTAGGTCTGTGGATTGCGAAAACGACTTAAGAAGCGCCGTATTCCGCAAGATTATAACCCAAAACTCCATCGTATTAAACCGCTACACTAGCGGCGAATTATTAAGCATTGCCCAGTCCGACGTGGTAATGATAAAAGACATGTTCGTGCATTATATACCTTTGAGCCTGGAAAACTTTGTGCACGTGATCTTGGGCGTGTTTTTTATAACCAGGATTCATTGGGGGCTTTCGATTTTGCCGCTTGCTATGGGAACGGCGATGGCCGTTACCGCGCGGATTAATATGAAAAAAATGCGCGAAGTTTATAACGAAATCAGAAACCGCTCAATTGACTTAAACTCATGCGTGCAGGAAAACATTAACGGAATACGCATAGTAAAGGCATACGCAGCCGAAGAACAGGAAATAAAGAAATTTGACGATAGAAACACCAAATACCGCAACGCTTATTTTAAGCACACTAAGGTGTGGAGCTCTTTTAACGCCTTGTTCGCCTCGTTTGCGCAAATAGCCTATTTGGGCTCGATGATTATCGCTATTTATTTGGGTCTCAAAGGCAAGCTTACCATAGGCGAGTTCGGCTCCTTTGTGTATTATATAGGCGTAATCACCAACCCTCTAACCAACCTGTCTTACCATGTAAGCCAATTGCAGCAATCCTTATTATGCGCGGATAGAGTCTTTACCTTTTTAAATACCGACAACGTCATAAAAGACGCCGAGGACGCAATTAGCATTACCGATAAGCCGCACCTTGTTATTGACAGCGCAAGCCTAACAATAGACGACAAGCCTATTTTGACGGATATTAATATAGACCTGCCTTACGGCAAAAAACTGGGGATCATGGGCAAGACGGGTTCGGGCAAGTCCTCGCTTTTAAAATTGATGGCGAGGTTTTACGAGGCCACCAAAGGCTCTGTTTTGATCAATAACACCGATGTTAGAAAAATCAAGCTAGAAGACGTCCGGATGCAGTTTGGCTATGTAATGCAGGATGTTTTCTTGTTTTCCAATACAATAGACGCCAATATCGCCTTTTTTGACCCCGAAGTATCCCACGAAGAAGTCGAAAAAGCGGCCAAGGTTGCCCAAGCGCACGAATTTATAACCGCAATGCCTCAGGGATACGACACCATAGTAGGCGAAAGGGGCGTTGGCCTTTCGGGCGGCCAAAAGCAAAGGGTGTCAATCGCAAGAGCCTTATTGAAAAACGCGCCCATTTTATTGCTGGACGACGCGACCAGCGCGCTGGATTTAGAGACCGAAAGAAAGATTTTGAGCTCTTTAAGCAACGAATACGCCGAAAAGACTTTGGTAATCGCGGCGCACAGAGCGGCGTCCGTGCAGTTTTGCGACGAGATAATCTATCTTGAAGACGGCAAGATTGTAGAGCGCGGCACGCACGAAGAGCTGATGCGCCTAAACGGCAGATACGCTGACATTTTTAGAAAACAGCAGGCAAGCTATCAGGAGATCGCTTAATATGGCAAGGAACAGATATTTTGAGGACGAAGCTTTAGAAGCCAAGTTTAACGGCAAAATGATTATCCGCATTTTGTCGTATATAAAGCCCTATAAAAAAACCTTTATCGCCATTACGGTCTTAATGATAGTATTGGGCGCGGTTGCGCTGTTGCCGTCGTTTTTTAACCGGATAATCATAGACAAAATTTTAGACCCTAACGGCAGAGTCCCTTATTATATCGCGCTTGCCATAGGAATATTAATCGCGTGGGGACTAGTCGTTTTGAGCGATATCTTATTTAACTTAGTCAAGACCAGGGTAATGGCGAAAAACGCCTACAATGTCATAACAGATTTGCGCGGAGAGCTGTTTAGGCATATCCAGACCTTGTCTTTTGATTATTTTGATTCTAGGCCTGCGGGCAAGATTTTGGTCAGAGTAACCAACTACATAGACGAACTAGCCAATATCTTGTCGGGCACGGTCATAGGATTTATAACGGACAGCATCAAGACGGTATTGATTTTGGTGTTTTTATATATTTTGGATTACAGATTCGCGCTCATAGTTACCGCGACTATTGTTCCGCTAGGGTTCGTTTTGACGTTTTTGCGCTCTAAAATTCATCTTAGGTGGAGAAATCTGCGCAACAAAAACAGCAACCGCACGGCATATATAGCCGAAAACATCAACGGAATTTCGGTAACCAAAGCCTTTAACCGAGCCAATTTAAACTGCCAAATTTACGACGAGCTGAATAAGTCTTCGTATGACAGCTGGGTAAAAGTTGTCAGACTCAACGAATTGTTCTTTCCTACAATGGATATCTTTTGGAACATAGGACTGTTGGGAATATATATCACAGCTTATATAATAGCCGTCAAGTTCGGACCTCAAACGCTTTCGCCCGGCTTACTGGTAAGCTTTATAGGATATCTAAGCTTGTTCGGCCAGCCGCTTAATAATATTTCTAACTATTTTCAGCAGTTATCCGTGGCAAGCTCAAACCTGGAAAGAATATTTGAAACCATGGATACGCCGCCGTCTATAACCGACCGCGAGGACGCTTACGACCTGCCGCCCATACAAGGGCATGTAAAGTTTGAAAACGTTACCTTCGCTTACGAAAAAGGAATCAATATTTTAGAAAACTTTAACCTGGATGTGCCCGCGGGCAAAACCATAGCTTTGGTAGGGCCTACCGGGGCGGGCAAGACCACTATTGTCAATCTTCTAAGCAGATTTTACGAGGTAACGAGCGGCAGAGTTTTAATAGACGGGCATGATATTAATAACGTAACTTTGCGCTCTCTAAGAAGCCAAGTCTGCGTAATGATGCAGGATTCTTTTGTGTTTAGCGGCACCTTTATGGATAACATTAGATACGCTCGCCCCGACGCTAGCGACGAAGAATGCATAAGAGCGGCCAAAGCGGCCAACCTGCACGAGTTTATCATGCAATACCCGGACGGCTATAACCATGTGTTCGGCGAAAAGGGCGCTGGTTTGTCCAGCGGCGAGATACAGTTATTATCCTTTGCGCGCACTATTCTTTGCGATCCCAAAATATTAATCTTGGACGAGGCGACCAGTTCGGTTGATACCCATACCGAGTCCAAAATTCAAGAAGCTCTGGAAAAAATTCTGCAAAACCGCACGAGCTTTATAATTGCCCATAGGCTATCGACCATAAGAAAAGCGGATTGCATTTTATACATAAGCAACAAAGGAATACTTGAAGCGGGCACTCACGAGGAGTTAATGGCCAAAAAGGGCGCGTATTACGAGCTGCAGACAAAACACTAAAGATTATGATATAATCTATTAAAAAACATAAGAGGTTTTTTGTCATGACGCCGAATCAGATAAAAGAGTTTGATTGCTTAAGCATCGAATACGATAATAAACCCAGCTTGCTATCCCGAACATATAACAACCCTAGATGCGCTGTAATTGTCATGGACATGGTTGCGGGCTTTTGCGACAAAGGCGCTTTGGCAAGTCCAAGACTAAAAAACCTAGCCGAGCGGATAGCGGGCGCCTTGGATTATTTGCCCGACGCCGTAAAATTTTTCATAAACGACGCGCATTCGCCCGATTCTTTGGAATTTTCGAGCTACCCCAAGCACTGCCACACGCCCGAGGAAAGACAGATAACCGAAGTTCTGTCAAGGGTAAAGGGAATAATTATAGAAAAAGACAGCACCAACGGGATCTTCAGCTTTTTAAAATACGCGGACATTAACTTATACGACAATTTTATTATAATGGGCAACTGCACCGATATTTGCGTGCTGCAATTTGCGCTGTCTTTAAGAGCTTATTTTAACGAGATCAAAAAGACCGCTAATGTATTGGTGTTTACGGAGTATGTGGATACTTTTGACGGGCCTTTACACAACGCCGAACTAATGCAAGTATTTGCCCTAAAAAACATGGAACAATCAGGCGTAAAGATATTTAGAAATTTGGTCTAA
>DATCJN010000051.1:0-6466 GCA_036562755.1 Clostridia bacterium
TAAAGGCGCGGTAGCGGCGCTTAAAAAGGATTCGGAAGTAAAAGTCGTCCTATCGGGCAAACAAGACGCAATCCAAAAAGAGTTAGAGAAATACCAGTTTGACTCAAATCGCTTAGAAATATTAGACGCTCAAGAAGTAATTTCCAACGACGAGCAGCCTACATTGGCTATCCGCGAAAAAAAAGAATCGTCGCTTGTAAAAGGGTTATATCGTCTAAAAGAAGATTCGGATATTGCCGCCATGGTTTCGGCGGGCAGCACAGGCGCATTTTTGACGGGCGCTATGCTGATAGTGGGAAGGCTGGAAGGGATTGACAGACCCGCATTAGCTCCCGTTTTACCCACGCTTACTTACGGCAATACTATGCTTATAGACAGCGGCGCAAATATGGACTGCAAGCCCGAATACCTGGTTCAATTCGCCGTCATGGGCTCGGCCTATATGCAAGCCGTGCATAACATAGAAACCCCTAAAGTTGCGTTGCTTTCGGTGGGCACCGAGGACGAAAAAGGCAACGCTCAGACAAAAGCAGCTTTTGAGTTGTTAAAAAAGGCGCCCATAAATTTCGTGGGCAATATGGAAGCGCGCGACGCCTTAAGCGGCGACTACGATGTATTGGTAGCCGACGGCTTTGCGGGCAATATACTATTAAAGTCCATAGAAGGAACGGTAAATATGATTTTGTCGGCGCTCAAGCAATCCATAATGGAAAGAACGCTTTCCAAAATCGGCGCCGCGCTAATGAAACCTTCTTTTAAAAAGCTCAAAGAAAGATTAGATTATAATAAAATGGGCGGAGCGCCTTTCTTAGGCTGCAAGAAAATCGTTATAAAAACTCACGGCTCGTCCAAAGCTGAATCTATAGCCGCCGCTATATTGCAAGCTCAAACTATGGCTAAAATGGGCTTAATCGAAAAAATCAAAAGCGGGTTAGAAAAGATAGTTTGATGGACATTGCGGCTATTCAAGAACGGCTAGGCTATAATTTCAAAAACAAAGAGCTGTTAATCACCGCTTTTACCCATTCTTCTTATTCCAACGAAAATTACGTTCAAAGCAACGAAATGCTTGAATTTTTGGGAGACAGCGTGCTTAGCCTAGTGGTGAGCGAATTTTTATACCAAAACGCCAATTCTAATTGGAAAGAAAAAGAACTGTCCGAAAAGCGAGCCTATATAGTAAACAAGACGCCTTTAGCCAAGGCGCTGGACGAGCTGGAATTAATAGGCTTTTTAAGGTGCGGCGTGGGCGAGACCCGCTCAAACCCTTCAAAATCCGAAGCGACCAAATGCGATCTATACGAAGCCATAGTCGGCGCGATTTTTTTGGACGGCGGAATGCAGGCGGCCAAAAATTTTATCCATAAAACGCTGGGCGAAAACATGCTTCAAGCGCTAAAGGCCAAAACTGATAATTATGTCGGACTGCTTTTGGAGCATACCTTGGCGCAAAAAAAGGATATTTTTAAATACACCCAAATAGGCCAAGACCAGCCCTTGTTCATAGTAGAGGTGGTAATAGACCACAAGACATTATCGCAAGCGATGGCAAAAAATAAATCTCAAGCGGAAAAAATGGCGGCAAAAATCGCTTGCGAGCGCTTAGGCCTTCTCTAAAAACGACAAATTAAACGTTTTTTATATCGCTTTTCAAACTATGATAATTATGCTAAAATAACTAAAGTTTAAAATTAAAAGGAAAGCGCATTGTATTTTAAGAAACTAGAAGTTTACGGTTTTAAGTCTTTTGCGGACAAGCTTACTATAGAATTTGGCGAGGGAGTAACGGCAATTGTAGGGCCCAACGGCTGCGGCAAGAGTAATTTTGCCGATTGCATAAGATGGGCGCTTGGCGAACAGTCCCCTAAAACTTTGCGCGGCTCTAATATGCTGGATGTTATCTTTAACGGTTCGGCTACAAGAAAGTCGCTTTCCTATTGCGAAGTTTTGTTATACTTTGATAACACCCAACGCATTTTTGATATAGATTACGACGAAGTTGTAATTTCCCGCAAACTTTATAGAGACGGCGAGAGCGAATACGCCATTAACAAAACTCCTTGCAGACTAAAGGATATTTTATCCATATTGTTTGACTCCGGTCTAGGTAAGGGCGGTTATTCTATTATCGGACAGGGCAGAATAGACGAAATTTTAAGCGCCAAGCCCGAAAACAGACGCAGTATTTTTGAGGAAGCGGCGGGTATTTCAAAATATAAAAATATCAAGATAGAAAACGAGCGTAAACTTGTTAGGGCGGAAGAGAAACTTACCACACACATCGCCATAATGAACGAGCTTCAAAGGAACTTAGACCCCTTGCAGGCCCAGTGCGAAAAGGCTCAAAAATACCTGGAACTAAAAAAGCGCCAGAGAATTTTGGACATAAACAACTACATAGTTTTATTTGAAACCGCCGAGAGCAAGAAAAAGCAGGCTCAAAGCGATTTGGACAAAGTCAACGAGCTAATCGCCCAAAAACAAAAAGAATACGACCAAGCCTGCAATAACTATATTCAGGCAATGGAGCATTCGTCCAAGCTTGATTTGGATATCAAGGCGCTAAACGACGAAAGGCTTTCGCTTTCGTTAAAGGTAGAGCGCGCCGAAAGCGAGCAAAAATTAATCAGAGAAAAGATTAACAACTTAAAAGAACAAAACGAGAGATTATCCCTCCAGCTTCTAAAAGATCAGGAAGAACTAAACGAAAGCGCGGAAGCGCTAAATCAAAACATCGATAAGTCTAACCGACTCAACGACGACATCGAAAATTTACGCAACCAGGTTGAAGAACTCAACACCAAATATATAGAGATTTCAAGCAAAATAAGCGAGATAGAAACCCAGGCTCAAATAGCGCACAAACAAGAACTTGAGGCGCTAAATTTAATTACCGATATAAAATCCCAGCTATCCAGCCTAAACCAAAAAAAGACCAACCTAGAAGAAAAGATAAACGATTACGATAAAAGGATTCAAAACCTTACAAGCCAGCTGACCGAGGACGAAATAAGAGCGATAAAGCTAGGCAAAAATGTCGAACGCCTAGAAATCGAGCGCTCCAAATTAAAGTCCGATTTGGATTTATATACCAGCCAATACAATACTCAACTTAAGCAGACCAAGGAATTGGCCAATTTGACCGAGTCTTTGAGCGCGCAATATCACAAGCACAAAACTCAGCACAAGCTCTTAAGCGACATAGCCGAAGACATGCGCAATTACAATTTTAGCGTCAAGTCTTTGTTTAACGCGGCTAAGACTGATTCTCAATTGGCTAAACATATAGAAAATGTCGTAGCAAGGGTAATCAAAGTTAAACCCCACCTTGAAACCGCAATAGAAATGGCTTTGGGCGCTACGGCTCAAAACATTATCACGCCCGACGAGCAGGGCGCAAAATACGCTGTTAATTACCTAAAACAACACAATTTAGGCCGCGCAACGTTCTTGCCTGTTACGGCAGTCCAGCCTCGCTATTTGGAGCAAAATATTTTGGATAAAATAAAGCGCTTTGAAGGCTGTTACGGCGTAGCCGCTGACCTTATAGAATATAACTCCCGTTACGACGGCATTATCCGCATGCTTTTGGGCAGAACGGTTATAGCCAAGGATTTGGATACGGCTATAAATATAGCCAAAAGCTGCAATTACTCGTTTAGAATAGTCACTTTAGAAGGCGATATAATAGCTAACGGCGGCGCTATCACGGGCGGAAGCAAAAAGCGCGAAGTATCCAACCTCATAAGCTATGAAAACGAGCTTGAAAAGGTGTCCAAGCAATTAGCCGAAGTAGAAATACAATTGACGGACGCTCTAAAGCAAAAAACTGAAGCGGAGCAAGATTTGGAAAGCTTAAGCCAAGAGCTAAAAAAATGCCAGCAAGACTTGCACGTTAGGGATATCGAGCTTGCGTCCGAAAAAGAGCAATATAAAAAAGTCCTATCCCAGATAGAAGGGTATAAGAGAGAGATATTATTCTGTAACGAAGAAACCCAAAAAGCAAAAAACAGTATAGTTGAAATAGAAAATAATATTCAGGCGCTTTTGGCCCAAGAAAATAATATTTCGACTAAAAAGCAAGACGAAGACCAAAATATTCAAAAGCAAAAATATTTCGAGGAACTAAAAGCCGCTAGAGACGAGTTATTATCCAAGATAACCAACGCCAAAATTGAGCTTGCCGAATGCAATACCCAAAAGAGCGTTTGCGAAAGCGAGATTAACAGGCTATCCTCAAGAATTCAATACCTGCAAGACAATATCGCCGAATGCAAAAAGAATATACAAAAGAACAACGATATCATCGAATCGGCGGATTTGCCTCTAATTAGCGGAATCGCGGCCGATCCTAAAGACCACGAAAGGCTGAAAGAAATCGAGCAAAAACTCGAAAGTCTGGACAGCTTCAAGATGAGCTACCAGAAAAAACTCATTGAGCTTGACGAAATTCGCCTGAAAGTCCAAGAAGAGCTTAACAGCCTAAAAGACAAGAGATTTGAATACGAAAAAAGGCTTAGCGATATAGACGTAAGCTTGCAGATAGACTCCGAAAAAATAGCCGAGGAATACAACCTCGACTATCAAGGCTGTTTGGCATACAGGCTCCCCGATTATGACTACCAAGACGGAGTATCCGAGGCCAACAGGATTAAGAGAGAGATACTAAAATTAGGCTATGTAAATCTCGAAGCTATCGAGGAATACCGCATACTAAAAGAACGCTTAGAAGAGCAAACTAAGCAAAAAGAAGATTTGGAAAAATCCATAGCCGATATAAGAAAGGTAATCAAGGAAATGGTCAACGAAATGATAACCAGGTTTAACCATTCCTTTGAGCAAATACAAATCAATTTCTCCCAAGTCTTTAGGCAGCTGTTTGGCGGCGGCAACGCCAAGTTGATCTTGGAAGAAGCCGAAGACCCGCTGGAAGCAGGCATTGAGATTATCGCCGAGCCTCCGGGCAAAAAACTTCAGAGCATATCGCTCTTATCCGGCGGCGAAAGAGCGTTGACCGCTATAGCCATATTATTCGCTATCCTAAAGCTAAAGCCTATGCCTTTTTGCGTATTGGACGAAATAGAAGCGGCGCTGGACGACGCTAACTCCGAAAGATTCGCTCGATATCTCAAGGCGTTTAGCAAGCAAACTCAGTTTATAGTAATTACCCACAAAAAGCCCACAATGGAAGCGGCCGATAGAATGTACGGCGTAACCATGGAAGAGCAGGGCGTTTCCAAAGTGGTAAGCGTCAAACTAGAAGAAGCCGTGAGAGTCGCTCAAGCCGAAGGAGCGTAATATGAACCTGTTTAAGAAAATCTGGGAAGCCTTAAAAAAGACAAGAGAATCCATCGGATTTAAATTAAGCCAATTGTTTGGCGGCAAGGTTCTAGACGATGATTTTTACGACGAGCTTGAGGCAATACTTTTAAGCTCGGACATGGGCGCCGAAGCCGCTATGGATATTTTGGATAGATTAAGGGACGAAATAGAGACCAAGCGCATAAAAGACCGCGACGGCGTGTTAAGCGCGCTAAAAGGCATAATGATAGATATCTTAGAAGAAGTTCCCGCTCCCGAAATCGACACGCCCGCAATTATCACTATAGTAGGCGTTAACGGCGTAGGCAAGACCACGGCAATCGGCAAACTCGCAAAATACTTCTCTAAACTCGGACATAAAGTAATCATTGCCGCGGCAGACACCTTTAGAGCGGCCGCCTCCGACCAATTATCCGTTTGGGCGGAAAGGGCAAACGTAAAAATAGTCCGTCAAGGCGAAGGAGCGGATCCTGCGGCGGTAGTTTACGACGCCATTCAATCAATGAAAGCAAAAGGCGCGGATATTTTGTTGGTGGATACAGCGGGCAGACTGCATAACAAAAAGAACCTAATGGAAGAGTTAAAAAAAATAGTCCGTATTTCTGAGCGCGAATACGATGACGCGACGCACCTTAGGTTTTTGGTATTAGACGCCACTACGGGACAAAACGCCATTTCTCAAGCCGATATCTTTAACGAAGCGGTGTCGCTGGACGGCATAATTTTAACCAAACTGGACGGAACGGCAAAAGGCGGCGTAGTCTTAGCCATAGCCAAAAAACTTGAACTGCCCGTTTTGTTCGTAGGCGTTGGCGAGGGCATAGACGACCTTATAGAATTTGACGCCCAAGAGTTTGTAGAATCAATGTTTTAGAAACTGAATATTATTTATAAATTATATATACAAAAGATAAAGATGAGAAATTTATTAATAGACATAGGAAGCACCAATATAAAATGGGCTGTAAATCAAAACGACGAGATTTTTGAAGTTTTTAAGACCAGCTTTCCTCCCAAAAAACAGCTTCCCGCGCCTTTTTATGAGGTGGAGTTAAATAAAATTACCGATATAATCTCAGATATCATTAATTCCCAACAAGACATAAATAATATCTTTATATCTACCCAAATGCACGGCTATGTC
>DATCJN010000052.1:0-10293 GCA_036562755.1 Clostridia bacterium
GAGAGCTTTGGAGTTCATAACGTCGCCGCTGAATGCGGAACGAGCTTGCATGAAAGGCAAGGAGGTCAAGAAATCAAGTATTTCAAACGCATCATCTTTCTTGTCGGAGTATGCGCCGATCATTAGATAAGAGCCGCCCCAGTAATAAGCTTGAGGACCTTCAATCATTCTCCACAGACCAGCGGTTTCATCGTTCTCGTTCTCGAGAACATAGAACAATCCCCAAGTAGGCAAGAAGAACGACAATGTCTTATGGTCTGTATTAGGATCATTTTTAGCTCTCATACCAGCAGTCCAGTTGTCGCTCCATTGAGCGCCTTTATGGGTCAAAGGATATAGTTCCTTAGCATAGTCAAGGAAGTTATATAGCTTTTCGTCTATAACAACTTCGTTATCGTTTTTAACAAAAGCCTCACGTTGAGCATAATAAACTCTCTTGATATCTTCAAGGTTGTTTATTATCTTGATTTGCTTGGTTGCGCCTTTTCCGTCGTTATATTTGCTGTTAGCAACCAATTTTGCGGCTTCTAAGAAATTTTGCATTGCGTCTTCAGAGTCAACTTCTTCTCCGCCTTCTTCTCCGCCTTCTTCGTCAACTACTACTTTACCGCTTTCAACAAATTTTTGAACATACTTGTCTAGGTTTTCTTTATCAGCGTCGCTCCATTCCGTATAAGGCTTGCTATCAAGACCTTCTGTGGTAATGCCAGCGGCCTCTAAAATTTCGCTAAAATCATAGTATGCAGTGGGCTTTCCGTCGTCATCATATGTCTTAGGAATGCCGGCCTTAGCAAGCTCTATGAAAAGGTCAGGACGATAGAACATAGCGCCAGGGGTAACTTGATAAGAAACGGCTTTTAGCTTGTCGGTTCCCTGTGTTCCGATATCAAGGGTGTATTCATACATATCTTCTGCTAGTTTATCTCTAACTTTTTCATAACCCTTAACATCGCCGCCGAATTTCTTTTCATAATAAGGAGCCAAATCGACGGTATGAGCAGTGTCGACATACTTCTTGGTGTAGTCAACGTCAGTTACGAACAAGTCAGGACCGCCTTTGTTAGAGAAAGCGTTGTCTAGAGCAGTTTCGTAGCTACCGTCGTCGTTGTTGATAACTCTAGTCTTTATCTCGTATTTGTAATCAGGATTGAGCATTTTGAAATAAGCTAGCAATTCGTTGATCTCGTTGGACATCGACCAAACTTCTAGCACGGGCTTTTTGTCCTTTCCGCCAGGGCAACCGAGCATGGTTACAAAGCAGAAAGAAAACATCATAGCCAATGCTAGCAACAGAACGGGTAATCTTCTTTTCATGTTTTCCTCCTATATTATTTTAATGACTTGCGTCATTATTTGCAGAACCATTAAAAAACCAAAGCAAGCGCTATAATCTACTATAACGATTAAGCACTTATTATATTTATAGCATTATAGATTAGGCTTGTCAATAGATTTTCTGTAAAAATACATAACTTTTTTGTGTTTGTTTTGTCTTGACAAGAATTTTACATTATATTATTATATAAAAAACGATTAAAATAATATAAAAATTTCCATTATTTTTATTTTTGTATTATTTTTCGTTATTTTTTTGATTTTTAGCTTAAACGTTTTAGTTGACAAAATAATTTTAAAGGGGAATGAGAAATGAGCATAAGAAGACAAACCGCAAGAGAGTTTTTAAAAGAACAAGGAACATATTACGATATCTGTAAAGCAAAGTTTAATGAGGGTTTATTAAAAGGCGGCATAGATTTAGAATTTAAAAAAGGCAAAATAATAGCCGTTTCCGGCTTAAAATATCAATGCCCCGTTGTTATGTTAATCTTAAACGATGCTCAAATATGCAATTATCTTGGCGCATATATAGAATATGATAACTTGTTCTTAATCGAAAACAACACCGTAAAACATTATTACGCGGATAATCAAAACGATCTCCCTCAAGAGATAATCGATAAAATAATCAATTACGCCGAAATCGCTCAAAACTATCCCGGACGACTGAACGATAAAGGCGAGCATATTTTTGATATTACCGTTCCTCCTATTTCCCCCCACTTTGCAATCAATCTATTATTGGGCAATAGAGTAGGATACGAAAATCCCCTATTGACTACGCCCAAAGCCGTAGTCGACTGGCTGGGAAGGGGTTCTTTCCGTTCTCATTCCGCCACCCAGGTTACGGCGGCAAGATGGGATATGCGCCCCGAGGAAAACGGCAATCCCGTTAACAGACAATTTTATATAATAGAAGACGGCAAGAGAATCTTCTATTCCGCCGATGTAAACTCTATTGAAAGCGGATATTGCGTTCACAGCCAAAATCATACCGTTATTACATATAAGACCAAATGCGGACTTGAGATAACCAATACTATATTTATATTACCTCAAGAACCCGATCTTCCCCAGGCGATTGAGGCTCAAAGGATAACCGTAAAAAACACCCAAAACAAAGACAGAGATCTCAAGTTAGTATTCACGGGAATGTTCGGCACGCCCGCCGATCACGCGCTCGTGACCGACGTCGTTTATTCTACCGTCATAATGGAATCCGAAACAATCTATAAAGACGGCAAACTGGCGGCTTTTTCTTCGCATTATTATCCTGATTATTTTAAAGAAGATAAAAGATTTGTTACCCTTAGCTGCAACGGCGAGTATTTTGATGATTTTTGCGCGGATTACACCGCTTTTGTTGGCAAGGGTTCTTTGGAACACCCTCAAAATATAAACTTCTTGCCCAGCAAACACAATATTAGAGGCCCCGGCTTCTTCGCGCTCGGCAAAGCATTTACGGCCAAAGCAAACGAGACCGTAAAAATAGACGTCTATACAGGCGCTGTTTCTTCTAAAGGCAACTCAAGCGAAAAAGAAATCAACAGCATATTCGACGAGCGAGTCGGCAAATTGCTGGACGAAATAGTTAAACCCGATTTTCTTGACGCAATGTTTAATAAAGTCAAAGATTTTTATATAAACTATTCGTCCTATCTGCAAGCCGATACCGACGATAAAGAATTAAACGCTTATTTAAATAATAACCTTCCTTTCCAAATTTTATATCAGACCTTTGTTTCCCGTTCGTTTGCTCAAACTCAAAAAGGTTTTAGGGAAATAGGCTTTAGGGAAATTCAAGACATCTACGCCTCTATGTATTATATGGCGGCTATGGATAATCCCGAATTGATTAAGCAGTTATTAACCGAATGGGTAAAAAACGTCTATGAAATGGGCTATACCAACCATAACTTCTTCTGGAAAGGCAAGGAGCCTGGTATATGTTCGGACGACGGACTGTGGCTTGCGCCCGCGGTATATAGATACATTACCCTAACGGGCGATATCGATTATCTAAACCAAGAATGCGAAATATACGGCACTGATAAAAAGCGCACAGTTTATGAAACATTAAAAGCCATAATTCAATATAGCGGCGAAATATCTATCGGCAAAAACGGCTTCCCGTTGCTTGACAGAAGCGACTGGAACGACTGCTTAAAGCTCGACGACGATTGGCTAGACGGTCCCACCAAGGAAAAGCTATATCATGAGCAATTAAAAGCTAAAGGCCAGCCGTACGGCGTTCCGTTTGAGAACGAATTATGCGAGAGCGTAATGAATTTGTTCTTGCTCATTATTACGGCTGATTATACTTTGCAGCTAGCTCAAAAAATCGGAGATAAAGAATACGCTGCTTATCTTGAATCGTTATTAAACAGGCTAAGAGAGGGCGCGCATAAGAAAGCATGGAAAGGCGATTTCTTCGCGCGCGTTATGATCAACCGCTTTAAAAACGGCGAATACACCTATCTGGGCGCTCAAGGCGACGGCTTATCCAACGACCCTAATATTAACGGAACATATTTCCTTAATTCTTTTAGCTGGTCCATTTTATCCAATACGGCTACCGAAGAGCAGATAAAGACAATGCTCGGGCCGTTGAAAAAATATTTGATGACTGAAGCGGGCTTTAAGCTCAATACGCCTGCCGATTTGGAAAGATTGGCTTACGGAACTGCAAGCGGCCATTATTTCCCCGGCGATAGAGAAAACGGCGGCGTTTTCAAACACGCTACTATGATGGCTACAAGCGCTATGCTGCAAGCCGCAAAGAGAGCGCAAAACGAAGAATTGGCTAACGAATTGATAGAGCTGTGCGAATATATGCTTGAAAGAGTGCTGCCTTATAAGACTTTGAAAAATCCGTTTGTGCTAAAAGGCAATCCGAGATTCTGCACTCAATATAATAATTCTCAAACCAACGAGAACATAGGCCCGATGGTTTCGGGAACGGCGTCTTGGCTTACCCTGACATTGTTTGAAATGTTCGGGCTTAATGTAACCACTGAAGGCATTGAGCTAAATCCCCTGCTCTTAAAGAGTATGGACAAAGCCAATGTAAAATTAAAGATACGCGGCTGCGTATATGATATTGACATTATTAAAAGCAAGCACGGTTTTTGCCGCGTAAACCAAAACACTATTCTTAAAGTAAACGGCAAAGAACATATAGGGGCTATTCCTCTTAATCAAAATCAAAAAAATATCAAAGTAGAAATTATTGTTTAAAGGCGGTAGACGATGAAATACGGTTTTTTTGACGATGAAAACAAAGAATACGCGATTACTACGCCCAAAACCCCTTATCCGTGGATTAATTATTTGGGAACTAAGGAGTTTTTTAGCTTAATCTCCAATACCGCGGGCGGATATAGCTTTTATAAGGACGCTAGACTTCGCCGCATAACAAGATACAGATATAATAATGTTCCCATAGATGACGGCGGTAATTATATGTACATAAAAGAAGGCGATACTGTTTGGTCGCCGGGTTGGAAACCCGTCAAGACAGAGCTTGATTCCTATGAATGCCGTCACGGCTTGGGTTACACCAAAATAACTTCCTCCAAAGACGGTTTAGAGGCTAAAATTTTGTATTTTGTGCCTTTGGATATAAACGCGATGGTTCAACATTTGACCTTAACCAATAATACCGATAAGGTCAAAAATGTTAAGCTTTGGACATTGGAAGAGTTTTGTTTGTGGAACGCTTATGACGATATGACCAATTTCCAACGCAATTTTTCCACGGGCGAAGTAGAGGTAGAAGGCAACGTTATTTATCACAAAACGGAATATCGCGAAAGACGCAATCATTACGCTTATTACGCTTCAATAAGCGATATTAACGGATTTGATACCGATAGAGATACTTTTTTAGGTTTATATAACGGCTTCCATGAGCCGCAAGCAGTTTTGCAAGGGGTTAGTTTCAATTCTATAGCTTCGGGCTGGGCGCCTATAGCTTCGCATTATATAGAAGTCGAATTGGCGCCCAACCAAAGCAAAGATTTTATCTTTGTTCTGGGTTATATCGAAGTTCCCGAAGAAGAAAAATGGGTTGACGGAAAGATTAACAAGGCGCCCGCTCTATCCGAAATTGAAAAGTTAAATTCAGTTCAAAAAGTCAACCAAGAGTTTAATAGACTAAAAGAGTTTTGGAACGGGCTGTTGAATAAATTCAACCTAACAAGCCATGACGAAAAACTAAACCGCATGGTTAATATATGGAATCAATATCAAGTAATGGTTACCTTTAATATGTCGCGCAGCGCGTCCTATTTTGAAAGCGGCATAGGAAGAGGCATGGGCTTTAGAGACAGCTCGCAAGACTTGCTGGGCTTTGTTCACCAAATACCTCATTCCGCGCGTCAAAGAATTATTGATTTGGCGTCCACTCAGTTGCCCGACGGCGGCGCCTATCATCAATACCAGCCCTTGACCAAAAAAGGCAACCATGACATCGGCAGCAACTTTAACGACGACCCGCTATGGCTCATCTTGGCGGTTTGCGCATACCTTAGAGAAACCGACGACCATACTATTTTGGACGAGATGGTGCCTTACGATAACAATCCTGCGTTGGCTACCCCACTAAGCGAGCATTTGATGCGCGCGTTTAAAAAGGTGGTAGAAAACGTAGGCGAACACGGCTTGCCTTTGATTGGAAGAGCGGACTGGAACGACTGTCTAAATCTGAACTGCTTCTCCAAGAACCCTGATGAAAGCTTCCAGACAACCGAAAATATAAGCGGAAACAAGGCCGAAAGCGTGCTAATCGCATGTATGGCAGTTTATGTGGGCAAGGATTATTTGAGACTTTGCGAAAAATACAACCTAAAAGAAGACGCAGAGTATGTAAAGACTCATATAGCTAAAATAGAAAAGGCCGTTATAGAACATGGCTGGGACGGCGAATGGTTCTTAAGAGCGTACGATGCATATTTAAGACCCGTCGGCTCAAATCAAAACGAAGAAGGCAAAATCTTTATAGAAACCCAGGGCTTTGGTTCTATGGCGCTGATCGGTCAAGAGCTTGGTTATCCTCAACGCGCGCTTGACAGCGCATGGAAATATCTTGCTACAGATTACGGCTTTGTTTTGGTTCAGCCCGCATATCAAAAGTATCACCTGCATCTAGGCGAAATATCCTCATATCCGCCCGGATATAAAGAAAACGCTGCGGTGTTCTGCCATAACAATCCTTGGATAATGTTGGGCGAAGCCGCTATCGGCAGGGGCGACAAGGCCTTTGAGGCATATAAGCGCATTTGTCCGGCATATTTGGAAGATGTGAGCGATATTCATAAGACAGAGCCTTATGTTTATTCCCAAATGATAGCCGGCCGCGACGCCAAAAATTACGGCCAGGCCAAGAACTCGTGGCTGACCGGCACGGCGTCTTGGAACTTTGTCGCTATAACTCAAGGCATTTTAGGCATAAGACCCGAATACGAGGGCCTAAAAATCGACCCTTGCATTCCTTCCGATTTTGAAGAATTTAAAGTAACAAGGCATTACCAAAACGCCGTATATGAAATCACCGTAAAGAATCCTAATAAGCTTTGCAAAGGCGTCAAGAGCCTTATAGTTGACGGTCAAAAGATAGAAGGAAATATTGTTCCTAGCTTTAAAGACAATACCACCCATACTGTTATTGCAGTATTGGAAGAATAAAGATTATTTCCAAAAACCCTCATTCTCCACCCTAAGGAAAAAGCCCTTAAGAATCTTTTTAAGGGCTTTTTCCTATTATTTATTTTTTTCAAGATTAATAAATTCTTTCTACCTTAACTTTCCATATAGCGCGGCTTATTACTTTGGTGACTTCAACAATAGGGATTATGGCAAGCGACATTATAAAGACCACTAGCCATTGCGTTATGTCCAAAGGCTTGCTCTCTATTAGCTTGGAAATTACCGGCATTTGTATAATTAATACCGTAAATCCTACCAAGCCGATTACGCTTCCAACCAACAACTTATTGCTAAAGAAGTTCTTGCCGAATATAGTTTTGCGGTCTTTATGTATGTTAAGGCAATGGAAGAGCTGTATAAGTGAAAGAGTAGCAAACGCCATTGTGGTGGCTATCTCGGGATCGTCTGTTAGGCTTCTGCCGATAAAATACGAACCGTAAGTAAGACCTGTCATAAACGCGGATTGGATTAGAATATTGCCTATCATAAATTTATCAAAAAACCTTTCATTTGGACGCCTTGGCGGCATAGACATTATATAATCTTCAGCTTCGTCATTGCCTAGCGCAATAGCCGGGAACACATCTGTAATGATATTGATAAACAATATCTGAACGGTATGTAAAATTATCATATCTTTTAGAGGGGTGTTTTTCATTGACGCTATAAAGGTAATTATGGACGCTATAAACAATGTCAAAATTTCGCTCGCGTTACATGACAATAAGAATCTAGTCGATTTTTTGATATTGGCATAAATTCTTCTGCCCTCTTCTACCGCCGCCACGATGCTGGCAAAGTTGTCGTCAGTCAAAATCATGTCCGCGACGTCCTTGCTTACGTCAGTGCCCGTGATGCCCATCCCCACGCCAATATTGGCGGTCTTTAACGCAGGCGCATCGTTGACGCCGTCGCCCGTCATGGCTACCACATTATTGTTAGCTTGCAAAGCCTTAACGATTCTTACCTTATGCTCGGGAGAAACGCGGGCATAAACTCTGTAATAATTGACTTTTTCTTTTAGCTCTTCTTCGCTTAACTTATCTAGCTCTTCGCCCGTAATGGCGTATTTTTCGTTTTGTATGATGTCAAGCTCTTTTGCTATCGCCACCGCGGTATCTTTATGGTCGCCCGTAATCATAACAACCTTAATGCCCGCTTTTTTGCAGATTTTAATGGCGTCTTTTGCCTCAGGCCTGGGCGGATCTTGCATGCCCGTTAGCCCTAAGAAGATTAAATTATATTCTAACTGATCCTTGTCTTTTTCGTCGGGAGCCTTTGTCAAAGGTTTATACGCCGCTGCTAGCATTCTTAGAGCGGAGCCGGCCATTTCTTTATTGGCGTTTAAGATATCGTCTTTATGCTGTTGGGTTATAGGCACAATTCGACCGTTGATTTGGATATGCGTGCATCTTTTTAATATTTGGTCAACCGCGCCTTTTGTAAAAGAAATTATTCCGTGCTCGGTTTGGTTGACTGTAGTCATCAGTTTGCGCTCGGAATCAAAAGGCAGTTCAAACAATCTGGGATATAAATGATTAAAGTCTTTTTGGTCTAACCCATTGGCCTGACCAAGTTTTAGCAGCGCAATTTCGGTCGGATCGCCTTTTTCGCCCTCCAATACAGAGTCATTGCAAAGCATCAGGCATTTTAAGAAATAATCGGCAGTGGGGGTTTGAGGCAGTTCGACGGGCTGCATTTTGCCGTCGAAAAAGTTTTTCTTGACGCTCATTTTGTTTTGAGTCAATGTGCCTGTCTTGTCAGAACAAATAAATTGAACGCAGCCAAGCGTCTCAACGGCATTTAGTTTTCGCACTATGGAGTTTCGTTTTGCCATCTTCTGAACGCCCAAAGCCAATACCAAAGTAACCACAGCCGGCAGTCCTTCGGGAATTGCGGCAACCGCTATGCTTACGGAAAGGAGGAAGAACTCAACGAAAGTATCGCCCTTAATAGCATGCGAATTGACATAAGCCATCGTTAAGTTAACGGTTAAAATAAGCGCGCAAATAATTAATATAGCTATAGTTAAAACGCCGCTGATTTCGTTCATTCGTTTTTGTAGCGGCGTAACTTCTTCTTTGGTTTCTTTTAAAATATGCGCGATTTTGCCTATTTCGGTATTCATGCCGGTAGCAGTGACTACCGCAAGACCTGTTCCATATATAATCTTATCGGTGGTAAACACCATATTTTTTTGGTCGCCCACTATGACCTTATCGCTATCAATTTTTTCAGGGCTCTTCTCTACGGGCGCAGACTCTCCGGTAAGCGCCGCTTCTTCGGCCATTAAACTGCTGGATTTAATTATTCTGGCGTCGGCGGCTATGACATCGCCCGCCGCTATTTGAATAATATCGCCCGGAACTAATGTATTGGAAGGCACCATTTTGACCGCGCCATTTCGGATTACGGCGCAGTAAGGTGTCGCCATGCTCTTTAGCTTGGCTATGGCTTTTTCCGCTTTGCCTTCTTGGACGGTGCTCATTACCGCATTTATAAGCACTACCGCCAAAATGACAATCATTTCCATTATGTCGCTTAAAATACCTGAAATAACGGCGGCTACAATCAAAACAATTATCATCGGGTTGACAAATTGTTTTAAAAATTTAATTAGTAATCCTGACTTTTTTTCTTCAGTCAAAACGTTAAATCCGTATTTTTGAAGCCTTAAAGCCGCTTCTTGATCGCTAAGCCCAGAAGCCGAGGTATTTAACTCTTTTAATACCTCATCGACCTCTTTGTTGTAATATGTCATTTTACCTCCCGCTAAAAACCTCCAGACTATCTCTAGTCCAAAGAAAAAGTCCTGTCGTTTATTAGTCATATGCCGAAGGCCAGGTTATCCTTGCGCCGACGGCATGTAATAAAACGGCAACAAATATAATTTCTGAAATCCCAAAAAACAGTTTGTTCTTTAAAATATAATATGCCCTAAATATGTTTTTGATAAATAAAAAATGGCTTTTGACTCCCCTGAATACAAATGTTTACAATAATATTTTGTTAGATTTAATATAACATATTAACTATTATTCTTAAAGCTTTAAATAATTCTTAATGGGATAATAAATAATAATAAAAAAAAGATAAAGAGGTAAAAACCATGAAACAAGTCGTTTTTGTTTTGGGCGGCTCGTCCGGAATAGGACTGGAGACCATAAAACTGTTTTTGGACAACGATTATATAGTATATAACGGCTCAAGAACGGAATGCCCTTTAACGGGAGTAACCAACTTTACCGT
>DATCJN010000054.1:0-31487 GCA_036562755.1 Clostridia bacterium
CAGCCCCCGTTTGGGCAACGAAAGCCATCACAAGAAGCTTCATCGATATGCCACTGACGATCTTTTAACTTCGTCTTCGATTGACAGATCCTGACTAGGATACTGCGCCTCTAAACCTCGACTATATTATAGCATAAAAAAAATTATTTTCAAATACGGCATTATAAATATATATTAACAATTTATTGAAGTTGATACAGTTATAACCTAATTTTAGATACTAACTGTAGTAAAAATGTATATTTATCTTCAAAACCTTTTAGGCTATCCAACGCAAGTTTTTTATATTGCTGTAGCGCGTTTATGGAGTTTTCTACCCCGAAAACCTTAGGATAAGTAAATTTTTCAGGCTCGTTTTCATAATCAGCAAAATCATCCAGCAATTGATAATAAATACCAAAATTTTTAGCGAAGTTGTCAAGGCTGTTTAGCTCGCTAGCGCTTACATTTCCTAGTATAGCGCCCGCGCAAATGGCCGCTCTAAACAACGCCGCGGTTTTATTTATATATATTTCCAAAATTCGTTGCTTGGGGTCTAAATCGTCTTTTGTCAAGTTCATATCCAAAACTTGACCCTTTATCATACCCTTCGCGCCAGCGTATTTGGCAATTTCTCTTGCTGCGTTTAATATCCGAAAATCAGACAAGTCGTTATCCAAGATTATTTCATAAGCAAAATTAAGTAAAGCGTCGCCGCTTAACACCGCAGTCGCTTCGCCATATTTTGCGTGCGCGCTCAAAAAACCGCGCCTATACTTATCGTTATCCATGCAAGGCAAATCGTCGTGGATTAGCGAATAAGTATGAATGCATTCCAAAGCTATGCCTAGTTTATAAGCGGTGTCAATATCGGCGTTGGAAGCTTTAGCGGTTTTTATTAATAATAACGGACGGATTCGCTTGCCGCCTATATCAATTAGGCTGTAACTTACAACTCGTGAAAATTCGTTCGAGCCAAATTTTTCAAAAAAATACTCTTTTTGATATTTTTCAAATTCTCTAAAATCTTTTTCAAAATAATCCCAAAGGATATTCATTAATGCTCACCAAAAGGCTCTTCGATTAACTTAGAAAACTCTTTTTTGATAAGAGTAATCCTGCCCTTTGCCTCCTCCAAAGATGTCAAACAAAGCCTAGCCAATTCCAATCCTTTTTGATACAATTCGATTCCTTCGTCCAATTCAATGTCTTTGTCTTCTAGCTTTTTAATTATCGTATTTAAATTGTCCATAGCTTCTTCGAATTTCATGATAAACTTCCTTCTTTATATGATATTCGCGTTTATTTTGCCGTCCTCAAAGCGCATAGTAACTTGATCGCCGTTAGACAGGACTTTAACAGAATTAACGCTTTTACCGTTCTTATAAACTTTGGCGTAGCCAAGAGACAGTATTTTTTTAGGGTCGTTGGATTTTAGCCTTTCAATCGTCTGAGTCAAAAGGTTATATTTATCATTGAAAAATGATACATTTTGAAGCAAAACGACTTTGCTTAATATCATATTTTGTATTATATTAATTCTATTTTCGGCTGAAGAAACAAGCCTTAAAATAGAATAATTTAACTTAGAAAATTTATATTTATAAAACTCATTTAATGATTTGAATAAATATCTTGCATTATCCTTGAGCCTGCTTTTAATTTCTTGGTTGTTTTTTGTTAAAACTTCTGCGGCAGCGCTCGGAGTGGGCATTCTTAAATCTGCGGCAAAATCGCAAAGCGTGTAGTCTATTTCGTGTCCAACTGCCGAAACTATAAATTTTTTGCATTCAGCAACGGCTCTTGCGACTTCTTCGGTGTTAAACGCCGAAAGATCCTCGTTGCTGCCGCCACCGCGTGTTACTAGGATGCAATCAATTTCGTCGTAATTATCAAGCTGTTTAATAGCGTCTGCAATTTCAAGTTCAGCGCCTATGCCTTGAACTCGAACAGGATAAACGGCTATGTTGATGCCTTTATCCCGCCTTGTTGCTACGCTGATGACGTCATAAACCGCCGCGCCCTCGGCGCTGGTTACTACGCCTATTTTTTTAATGATTTTGGGGAACGGAATTTTTTTATCAAAAAGTCCTTCTTTTTGGAGTTTTTCTTTGAGCCTTAATAATCTTAGATACTCTTCGCCCTCACCGACAAGCTCAATCTTGTTGACAATAAAACTTAAGCGTCCGCCTTTGACATATAATGAAGGCGAACCTTGGCAATAGACTTTGTCTCCGTCTTTTATAATAATTTGGGGCTCGTATTCAAAAAAGATACAAGGGATTTGAGCTTGATCATCCCTTAAGTTAAAATACGCGTTTTGGCCGGTATATCTAAAATCGCTAACTTCTCCGCAAATGACGATATTTTTCAAAAGTTCTTCGCTGTCGATAAGTTTTTTTAGGTAAGAAGTTAGCTGAAAAACGCTATAAGTTCTCATTGTATTCCCATAAGGGCTTTTGCGGCTTTTAGAGTGTTCTTTAACAACATAGCGATTGTCATAGGCCCTACGCCGCCCGGAACGGGCGTAATAGCTTCCGCGACTTTGGACACATCTTGGAAGTTTACATCGCCCATAAGCCCTTGTTCTGTTCTATGTATGCCGACATCTATTACAACGGCGCCTTTTTTGACCATTGAAGCGTCTATTAAACCTTGTTTGCCCGCAGCTACGATTAAAATATCAGCCAAAGAAGTTACGGCCTTTAAATCCTTAGTTTTGCTGTGCGCTATTGTGACTGTTGCGTTTTCTTTTAGCATTAAAAAAGCGGTCGGTTTTCCTACGATGTTGCTTCTGCCTACTACAACCGCGTGCTTGCCGCTAATCTCAATATTGCTTCTTTTTAATATTTCTATAATTCCCAACGGCGTGCAAGGCGCTAAAACTTCGGATTCGCCTAAAAATAACTTTCCCATATTTTGAGCGCTAAAGCCATCGACGTCTTTTTGAGGATTTATTGCCTCTAAAATCTTTTTCTCGTTTATGTGCGAAGGAAGGGGTAATTGAACTAATATTCCATGAATATTAGAATCATTGTTTAACGCATCTATTAGCTGTAAGATTTCGTTTTCTTCGGTAGTTTGTTGCAAATAATAAGCGTAGGACTTAATGCCGACTTCAGAGCAGGCTTTAATTTTGTTTCTGACGTAAACCTTGCTGGCTTCGTCCTCTCCCACCAAAACTACCGCAAGCCCGCATTTAATTCCTTTTTGTTCTATTTCTTGTTTGATTTCTTGTCTTATTGATGCGGCGATAGCTTTTCCGTCCAATATTGCAGCGCTCATTATTTTTTTATTCCTTCTTTTTTTATAATATTAGCCAAAATGCCGTTAACGTAAGACGGGCTTTTTTCTGTCGAATAAATTTTGGTGAGATTAACGGCTTCGTTGCAAGTAACTGAGATGGGAATATCGTCCATATACAACAACTCATATAAAGCAAGCAACAATATACCCAGGTCTATTTTATAAATTCTGCTTAAAGCAAAACCTTCGGAATATTGCGAAATAATGCCCGCGAGTTTATCGTAATTTTCTATTACGCCTTCGTAGACTTTTCGAATATATTCTCTATCGTCGTCAGTAAAAGATAAATCCTGAACAATATTGTCCAGGGTAATTTCGCTCTTAGATTTATTAAATAGATATTCAAATATCAATATAAATGCTTTTTCTCTAGCTTGTATTCTGCTCATTTGTTATTATCGTCGTCTAAATTAGAGTATTTATTTAAAATAGCGTTTATTCTCGCGTAAATATCTTCTTTCGAAATTCTAGCGCTGCTAGGCCTTTGAGCAGGTCTGGTTCCTTGAGTATTAGGCTGTTGAGTCGCGTTAGGATTTATAGAGGTATTAGCGTTTTGAGGCGTAGGTCTAACTCCAATGGGTCGTTGAGGATAAGGACGCCTAAACGCCGCCTGTGAAGTTTGAGGAGTAACCCGCGTTTGTTGATCATAATTTTGGTTAGGTCTAGCGTTTTGAGCATTAGTCGGTCTGAGCGGTGTTTGAGGACGAGAGCCTTCTTTTGCCTCGAAAGGATTGGTAGCGGCAAAAGATTGTTTTTGCATTTCTCTATTAATATTTTCATACGCAGCTTGCGCTGTTTGAAAAGGCACTTGCTTTTCGTTTATATCTTGCTCAAAAGGCTTATAATTAGGCGCAGCTTTAGCGTCAAAAGGCTCTTCCATTTTGGCGCCCATCTTTCTATTGGATGCGGCGTAAGGAATGGAATATTGATCGGGTTCCAGTTGAGGCTCTTCCTTGGCGATTGTTTTTTCTTCTGTGACGTCAATTTTTTCAGGCACAAAATCGATATTAGGATAGACCTCGTCGCCTATTACCTTTTTAGCGGAGTCGTCATAAGGCTCTTGATAAAGAGGCTCTATTGACTCCTCCTCGCGCTTTATGATAGGCTTTTTTATTTGCTGATAAGAAGTTTCTAAGTCTATGCCTACGCCCGAATATGGAGCGCCAAATTCATACAAGACATTACCGTCGGCAAATTTATACGAAGGAAATTTTATGCCTAAATATTCTACGATAGCCTCTTCAAGTCTAGGGCGCAACTTGGCAACTAAAGATTGAAAATCATAGCCGTCTTCTATCTTCATATGTACTGTCAAGCAATTGCCATATTCCCCTAGCTCTATATCTATTTTGGACGATTTTACGCCTTCTGTATCGTTTACTACCGCTTTGGCTATTTTTTTGATATTACGAGATGTTACTTTTATGCTGCCTTCGCCGTAAACATATATAGCGTTATTTGTATAATTCGTCTTATTGATAATTAAAACAGCGCTTATAACTAAATAAATACCCGCTAAAATATAAGCGGATATTAATAACCAACCTTTTAAAAAGGAAAAATTAAGATACTTGTCCAATATATTTAAATGAAGCAGCGGAATCTTGGATATTATCACGCTGCCAACAAATAATAAACCTATTATTGAATTGAGAATTATCAAAACTTTCTCGATAGGTCTTTTCACAAATTCCTCCGTTTAGAGTAGCCTTCATAATTTTATATGAAGGCTTTGCTCTTAAGTTAATTAACTTTCTTCTTCAAAACCCACTTCCAAAACATTTACGTTTATGTTCTTTACTCTATAAACGGACATAGTTTCTACGCTTCGCTTAATATTCTCCTGAACCCTAAAAGCTACATCAGCAACGCTGTGCCCGTAAAGAATCTTGATAAAAACATCGACAGAGATGTTATTATCCTCGTCGATGTCGATTTTAACGCCCCTGCCTTGCAAAGAAACTACGCCTGTGATTTCTTTTGCCGCAAGAGTTATGATTGACAAAATAACATTTTTGCCATAAATAGTGCTACCCGCCAGGTTTTTACCGCTCATTGTAGCTCCTAATCATTGGTAAGTCCATTTTAACACATATTGTTTACAAATACAAGAATTTAACAAATTATGATATAGGAATTACCTCGACTTCGGACGGGTGCTTACCTGTTTCCTCGGTCACTATGTATAAGATTTGAATCAATTCGTCTTCGGTCAGCGAATTGGCTTTTACAATGACATTTACTTTAGCGCCGATGGTTACTACGCAATCTTCAAAACCTTGCGCTTTGATAAGGCCTTCAATTATTAATTCTTGTTCCATAGCGGTAGCAATTCTTAACTTTTCTGCTTGGGCTGCCGCAATATCTTCTTGGGTGGAAGCGGGGCTGTTAATTATGGCGTCTAAATATACAATGGTCTGGTTGCGGGTTTCTATTCTATCGCTTCTAAATGAGTCGAAGAAATTACCTGCAGCTACGGGCGTAGGGTCATTCTTTTGGGCGGCTTGATTTAATACTACATTTAAAACGCCTGTAATGATAAGCAATACAAGCATTCCTGCTAATATAATTATCTTTTTCTTTTTGCTAAGCATAAGAAATGTTTCCTCCATTACTTTGTATATAATATATTTATTAGCGACATTTATCCTTTATTCATAGTTAATACTTTTATTTTGTCGGGACTTACATCCAGCACTACCGAAACCGCGTTAATAATATCAAGTTTAACCTTTACATCGTCCGCTCCCTCCGCCACGACCAAAACGCCGGTAACTTTGGGAGAAATTTCTTTTAAAATTAAAGGTATTTGATCTCCGTCGACATATATTATTTGAGGCGTCGAGGTATTATTCGTGTGTTCGTTGTATCCGCCGTTTCCGTCAGTTGATGTATTTGTTGACGAATTGGTAATATACGCGATTACTCTTTCGGGCGTGCTTTCAAAAGTTATCATAACATCCACTCTGCCCGCGTTTTTTATGGTGGATAATATTTTTCTTAATTTGTTTTCTACCTGCTGGCAGTAATCATAGGCCGATTTATATGAGTCTTCTTTTGATGGCTTTTTTGGGGACGAACAAGAAAAACTAGAGCTAAAATATATCAATAAAATAATAAGAACAAATATTACGGCAATATATATTTCAAAATTTTTTATGTTTTTTATTTTCTCAATAAACTTTGGTGGCTTTTTTTCCTCGCTTTTTTTAGGCGCGTCTGGAAAACCGCTTTCGGTTAATACAACTTGGTTAGACTTCTCTTTTTGCGGCGGTTTTTCAATAGGCTTTTTATCATCGATCGCAACAGTTTTGGATGCGTCTAAAACGACGGACTTAGATGTTTTTGTTTTTTCTTCTTCGGGCTTATTGAAACTTGAGATATAAACTTGTCGAACCACTTTATTATCCATACACCATCACCACTACGCTGTTATCGTTCAGATATGTTTTTATTTTTTGTTTTATTTTTTCATAATCTGATTTTGATTTTGAATCGCATTGAGTAATATTTACGCTCACCGCCTTGACCTTGATAGCTTTGTCTTTTTCATAACCCGTAATATCAATCTTAATGTTTTTATAACCGTCTTCGCTTAATTTTTTTTCCAAAGATTCCTCTAAAAGCGATATCTGCTGTCTGAAAACATTGTCTACTATTCTTTTGTCGGGTTTGATTTCGTCTTTAAACAAGTTCTCTATTCGCCAATCTTTGTTAAGCAATGTCGGCAAAGGCGATAATATAATAAACATAGTAATTATTGAGAGGACGCTTCTTATTTGTTTTTTCGTGCTGCCTTCGGGCATTATTAAGTCCGCAAGCATACATAAAACCGCAGCGCCTATTATGCCTAAAATCCACCCTGAGATAAAACGCACTCTCCTACCCCCATATAAAGTTGCCCGTGCATACAACAAGCAATAGCATTATAAAATACATAAAAGCCACGCTTAATATTATTGCGATAAGCATGTTCAGGCTCTTTGCCGCGCCGCTTACAAAATCCGAAAATCCTTGAGGGGCTAAAGGTTCCAATATGGCCGCCGTAAGTTTTAAGGTCAATATCATAATCGCTATTTTAATTACAGGCGCAAGCACTGTGGCCGCCAATAAAAATAAACCTGCTACGCCTACCGCGTTTTTTATAAGCACGCTTCCCGCCATTATTAAATTAAAGCCGTCGGATAAATATCCGCCAATGATAGGAATATAATGGCTAATAGCGAATTTTGCGGTTCTGATTGAGACTCCGTCGTGAACTGAGGCCGTTATTCCTTGTATGGACATAAATGCAGAAAAAACGGTAAATATTATACCTATAAGCCATTTAGAAAGACTTGATGCAAAGGCGCTAAATTTTTTTAATTTTATGGCGGACGATATATTGCCTACAATATTAAATACGTAACTGAATATAAATAACGGCAATATGATATTTACCATTATCCTAATAATTACAACGGACAATACGCTCACCATAGGCTGATAAACGGCTACAGAGGTTGTCCCGCCTATCGCAGTCAAAACGCCCAAGAGTATAGGAAAGATAAGAGCAATCTGGTCTTGCATTGATTCCACTGTCTTTTTAGTTAGCGTTATTAAATAAAACACCGCTCCGGTAACAGATAAGATAACTACGCCGTAACAAGCGAAAAATATGATTTTACCGGCGCCTTTATCGGACGAATTGAACTGTAGATTAGATATAATTGAGCATAACGCCGAAATTCCCACTACTGTTGCCAAAATAGGCAAAAACGCGGTTATATCGCCCAGCAAAATATAAAAAATCGCGCTAAATATATCTTTTGATTCGTAATTACCGTTTAGCAATTGTTTTACTCTGTCAAGAAAACTTGATTTTCCAAAAATCTGTTTTTGGTTATTATCCAAAGAATTTATTAGCTGTTCTATGTCCCAAAAATCCATGTTGTTAAGTTGGTTTTCTATAGAATCCTGAAGTTTTTGTTTTGCCTCTTCTTCGGTCATATCTTTTGACAAAACAATAAAAGGCCGTATGCTTGTCCCAATAAGCAATAAAAATAAAATAATTATTATAAAAATCTTTAATTTTGGTATATTTTTTGTTTTCATTCTTTATGGCAATATGGAGATGATTAGTTCTATTAAAGCTATAATTATAGGCAGGCTTAAGAACATAATTATCACCTTTCCTCCAAACAACACCTTGTCCGACATGCTTTTGGCGCCCATGTCCTCGCAAATGCCTGCCGCAAATTCGGTTAAATAGCCTACGCCTATTATCTTTAGCACGCTAGCTATTATGGACGTATCTAGCCCTGTTTTTTGAGCTAGTCCATTTATTGTTGATATTATCTCTATCAGCATATCGACTACCATCATAAAAACGATAATCGACGCTGCCAATAATACAAGATAAGCTATTTCCGGCTTGTTTTCTTTTAGCAACGAATACACAACCGCCGAAGTTAAGCCTATCGCGATAATCTTGATTAGATCCATTCAATCTTAAATACCCTGTATAGATGAAATAGCTGTTTTACCGCGTCAAATAATTGGCTTATCATATTAACGACCATAAGCAGCACGACCACAAGCCCCGCTAAAGTTACCAATGTGGCTATCTCGTCTTTGTCGGCTTTTTTTAGAATTTGGGTAACCACCGCGGTTAAGATTCCTATGGCCGCTATTCTAAAAATAATTTCAACCCCTGCTTGCATTACTATATCCTTTTGGGTTTTTTATAAAATCACTATCCCGGCTGTTAATCCTCCCAAAACTCCCAGTTTTAAAAACAATCCGCCGTATTTTTTTGATTCTTCTATCGCCTGCTGCCGCTTTATTAGCAACGCCTCTTTTACGCTCAGTATTCCTCCTCTTTGGGTTTGAGAGTCGCTTTTTCCTAAATGATTCAACAACCTTATAAAAAGCGAGTATTCATCCTCCGTAAATAAGCCTTTTGTTATTTTTTCTCTTAAAGTTTCTATTTCAACATTTGCGTTGTTTTCTATTAAATCAATATAATCTGTCAGCGCGACTTTGAGTTCGGTGTAATTGTTTAAGCGGGTTTTTAGCATTTCTTTTAAGGCTGGCTGGAAGTATGTTATATCGTTAACTAAGCTATCGCAAAACAGGATAGTTTCGTTTAACAGTCTCTCGCGTCTTTTATATCTGCTGCTGGATTTGTAACCTAAATACGCTCCGCATCCCGTCATTAATAAAAACCCCATCAATTTTACGAACCACATAGGGATTCCTTATGGTATATAAATATTATTAAAGTGATAATCATATACGCCTTCGTATGTGCCGGGGCCTCTACGATTAGATAAAACAACAAACCTTTCAAATAATTTATTTCTGATAATGTCCTCAAAGCCTGGTTTATTAAATAGATCATTTAAGTCAAAGGCGTGCGCGGAAGCTATTATTTTAACTCCGCAACTGGTTGCGTATTTGACCGCGTCGATATCGCTTTGGTTGGCGAGCTCGTCCGTTATTATTACATCGGGTCTCATCGCTCTTATACCTTGCTCGAAGCCGTATCTTTTGGTGCAGTTGCTGATAACATCTGTAAATTCGCCTACATTTAATTGAGGCATGCCGTTGTAACAAGAAGCAATCTCGTATCTTTCGTCTATTATTAGAGTGTTCCTTATGCTATCTCCTTGAGATAACAGCCTTGCGATGTCCCGCAAAAATGTGGTTTTACCGCAACCCGGAGGCGATATAATTAATGTATTATATAGCTCATCTTGAGCTATGAAGTTATACGCCGTCAAAGCGCAGTCATAAACCTCATGTGGTATTCTGATAATTAGCGATGTAAAATTTTTTACGCTAACTATTTTTTGGTCTTCTATTACTAATTCGCCGCATATGCCTATCCTTATACCGCCTGAGACGGTTATGAAGGATTGCTGCAACTGGTTTGTAACGGCATACATAGAATATTCGGCCGCTCTATAAATAATAGCCTCAAGCATTTTTTTGTCCGTTATTATGCTGCCGTCGTTAATGCCGCCTATTCCTTCCGGATTTAAAAAATAATATTTTCCGCCGTAGTTAACGCATATAGGTAATTGGCTTCTTATGCGTATTTCATAAACATAGTCGTAATTTAATTTGTTTTTTAAAATATCCACCAAAAATTCGGGCAAAAATTTCTCGATCATAACTTGTCCTATATTCTTAATCTCTAAATATAGATATTAAATTGCTTATTAAAATATGTTAGAATAAAAAAACAACTTCAAAATAAATTTGAAGTTGTTTTTAAAATCATATATTAAATTTTTTTAGGTTATTCAATAATTCTTTCAGGTTTTAAGACCGCGACAGCGGTTGCGTTTCCTTCGCCTGTAATAAGATTTTTGGGCGAATGGATATTAAACATAAAACCGTCTTGAGAATATTTTTTGTCAAGGCCTTGCGCGTAATCTTTATCGCAAGCCATATTCACCACTCGGCCTATAATCAAAGCGTTTATACCCGCGCCTGAGATATCTATTATTTTTTCGGCAACGCATTCAAAAGACAAAAAACTTTCCGCTATCCTTGGGCAGCTGACAACTGTCGCAATTTTCAATACGGTTTCCCCCTCAATTATTCTTTATTTATTAATGCGTTCCATATAGCTGCCGTCTCTGGTATCTACGCGAATAATATCGCCTTGGTTGATAAACAAAGGCACCATAAGCGTATAACCGGTTTCTAGCGTAGCGGGTTTGTTGCCTGCTTTTGCAGTGTCGCCTTGGATACCGGGCTCGGTAAAAGTAACTTCCAGTTCTACAAAGTTAGGCGGAACTACAGAGAAAGGCTGGCCCTTATAGAATTGAATGGTAACTACTGTTTCTTCTTTAATAAAGTTTAGCGCTTCATCAACCATATCGCGATTCAAAGGAAGCTGTTCGTAAGTTTCCATATCCATAAAATAATACAATTCGCCGTCGCTGTAAGAATATTGCATTTCCTTGCGCTCGATAACGGCTACAGGGAATTTGTCCGTCGGGCTGAATGTTGTTTCGATTACTTGGCCGGTAATAACATTCTTAAGCTTCGTTCTGACAAACGCCGAGCCTTTGCCGGGTTTTACGTGTTGGAAATCAACAACGACATATACCTTGCCGTCCATTTCAAAAGTAGTGCCCTTGCGAAAATCTCCCGCAGATATCATAAAATTAAAGTCCTCCTTAAAGTTTTAGATTCTTAGAAAAGTGGGTTAAATTCTCTACTCCGTCGTTTTTTATAACTACCATGTCTTCTATTCTGACGCCGCCCAAGCCCTGAACATAGATTCCCGGCTCAATAGTAACAACCATATTTTCTTTCAATACGGCGGTCGAGCCTATCGCAAGGCGCGGATTCTCATGAATATAAAGACCTACGGCATGTCCCAGTCCGTGTCCAAAGTCGTTTCCATATCCGTTGGCAGTTATATATTCTCGGGCAAAAGAATCTGCTTCATGTCCCGTCATACCTGCTTTTATGCTTGAAAGCGCGTATTCTTGCGCTTTTTTAACTATATCATATATTTCAACCAATTTTTTGTCGGGCTCGCCCAATGTAAATGTGCGAGTCATGTCCGAGCAATAGCCTTTATATTTGCAGCCTATATCCAACGTAATAAGGTCGTCTTTTTCCAAGCGGTAATCGGTGTATGAGTGGTGCGGCTTGGAAGTGTTGACTCCCATTGCGATTATGGGCTCAAAACTTAAGCCGTCTGCTCCGTTAAGATACATATTATAAATAATCTCGGCGCAAACATCGCGTTCGCTCATCTTTGGCTTTAGGCGTTCCAATGTCGCTTCCAGCGCCTTTTCCGTAATCTCTTGAGCTTTTTTTATAAAATCTATTTCTTCTTGAGTTTTTATCATTCTGCAAGCTTCGATTTTGTCCGAGCCAGGTAAAAACTCAAAGCCTTTTAAGTTTTCGGATAATTCTAAAAATTGAGCGTGGGTTAAATATTTATCCTCAATAGCTACAGTTTTAACTTTTAAATCGCTTAAAATATTCTTCACTGTGCTATAAAACTCAGAAAATTTAACAAATCTTAAATCCCAATTAGGCAAAGCTTCAATCGCAGTGTATTGATATCTAAAATCTGTTATATAAAACTTTTGGTTAGGAGTTAAAATAACTCCGCCAAAAGATGTTTCCAAACCGGAAAAATATAATCTGTTTTCGGGGTTTATTATTAAATAACTTTCAACAGAGTCACTAAACAGTTCGGTAATATTTCGCATTTTTCACCTCTGATTTTTCTATTTTATCATAATCTAGACTATTAATAAAATAGTTTTTCATATGTTTGCTTCATCGCTAAGGCGTCTTCCGCCATATTGTCCGTTGATTCGCATATAATTACGGGCGACATTTTATATTCATACAATACTTCGGCTAGCGGTTCAAAGTCCGGCCCATAAATTAGGCTTTCGGCATCTGAAAAGTTGAGATGATGAATTTCGCCCGCGTTGCCGTATTTAATTTTTGAAAAATGAATATGTATATACTTAGCTTTTTCTTCTTTTAAAGTATCAAACACTATATCAATAACTCGCTTAAAATCGTCTTTTGTCTTTAATCTGCCTTGCATATATGAGTTAATATGCCCAAAGTCAAGACAAGGTATCAACATGGGATGCATCTTGCAAAGAGCGCTTATTTCTTCTACCGTGCCTATCTGGCTGTATTTTCCCATCGTTTCGGGACATAATATTAAAGAATCAAGCCCCTTTTCCTGTAAGATGTTAAGCAGCTGTTCTATTCTTTTATGAATTCTTATTATTGCGTCTTCTCTGGGCGCTCCCGATAATGTGCCGCTATGCATAACGCACCTTGTTCCGCCCATGATTTTTAACTTTTCCAGCGACTTAATAACCCAATTAAAAGAATTAAGCGCTTTGTCATCGTCTTCTGTGGCTAGGTTGATATAATAAGGCGCGTGCACGCTTATTTCTATTCCATTCTCTTTCATCTCGCGCCCGATAGTCTTGGCGGTGTCATCGGACATTTTGACGCCGCGGCCGAAAGAGTATTCATAGGCATTTAATCCTAGTTCTTTTAGCCACTTGGGCGCTTCAAATGTATGCTTAAACCCTGCGTCATAAAAACTTTTGGAATTACCCGCGGGACCAAATCTTATCATTTATTTATCTCCTAAAAAAACATACTCTTGCGCGGCTTTAATGTCGCGGTTTAATTGTTCTTTTAATTGATCGTCGTTTTCAAATCTTTTTAAAGGTCTTAGCAAATCATAAAATTCTATTTTTATGTCTCGATTATAAAGATTTTCTGCAAAATCCAAAATATGCGTTTCTATGCTTTCGCGATTATCCGAAAAGGTCGGTCTGCCGCCTACCTTGGTTATAGACAAGTAGCTTGTATCGCCCATAATAGTCTTTGTAATATATACGGCTTGAAGGGGCTTTACCTTATCTGCCTGAAATTCTAAATTGACGGTCGGATATCCCAATAATCTTCCGTAACCGTTGCCTCTTGCGACTCTGCCTGTTATGTAAAATGGCTCGCCTAATAATTTATTGGCTTTATTTATTTTACCCTCTTCAATTAGTTTTCTGATATTGGAGCTAGATATTTTAGAACCGTCCTGCTGAACAAAATCTAAAGCTTCAAATTTAATGTTATGTTTTTCAAAAAACTCTTTTAAAAACTCTATGTTCCCTAAACCGTCCTTTCCAAAACGATAATCCAGACCGCAAACGGCGTATTTTATGTTGTAAGCGTCAATTAGTTCGTTCGCATAGATAATTCTATCCTTTTGCTTGAAGTTATGGTCAAACTCCTGATGAATAACAAGATCGACGCCTAATTTTTCAAATTTTTCCAAGCGCTCTTCAAAGGTAAAAATAAGTTTTTGCTCGCTTCCTAAGGTATTAAAAGGATTATTTGAATAAGTTATTACAGCGCTTTTTAATCCATTAGATTTCGCGTATTCTATCGCTTTATTAATGACCGCTCTATGCCCTATATGGACGCTGTCAAAAAAACCCAGGGCGACCGCGATATCGCTATTTATCTGTTGTCCGAATTTTTTGGTGTTCATTTTAAAATTACATCTAATTTATATAAATTTTCTTTAGTTTTTTGTCCGATTCCGATTAACTCGTCATTATAATAAAAAGCCAAGTTACTTGAGCTTTCTGAAAATGTTTTTGCTCTAAAATAAGCGCCGTTTACTGCTAGAGTATAATTTTTTTCGTTTTCAATTATACATTTAATATAATCTTTCAAGACTTCTTGACAGCTTATTATTTTAAAATCTTGTTCAAGTTCTTGTAAAGAACATGAGTCCTGTATATTAAAAATACCCGATGCTTGTCTAATAAGGCAAGTCATGGTGGCGCATGTATCTAGCTTATAAGCAATATCTCTGCAAATGCTTCTTATATATGTCCCGCCCGAACATGAAATATCAAATACAAACTCGTTGCCGCCTATTTCTTGAACTGTTATATCGTATATTTTAACTATGGACGGCTTTAGCTCCACATCCTGTCCGCTTCTGGCCAGTTCATATGCTCTTTGGCCATTAATTCGTTTTGCGCTAAACTTTGGAGGCAGTTGAGATATAATTCCAATAAATTCAGGTAAAATTTGGTTAATTTGATCCAGGGTTACTCTTTTATTGTCGGTATTTATTAAATATCCGTCTAAATCAAATGTATCGGTTTCTATGCCGAATTTAAAAATCGCTCGATACTTTTTTTCACGGTCAATTAAATAATCAAATAATTTAGTCGCCCTGCCCAGCGCTATAGGCAATACTCCGCAAGCGAAAGGATCCAACGTGCCCATGTGTCCGCATTTTTTCGCGCCGCTTATTTTTTTTATGATTGAAACAGCTTGCGCTGACGACATTTTAGGCGGCTTTAAAAAATTAACAAACCCTGTCATATTTCTCAAGCGCCTTTTCGCATGCCTGGATTATACGCTCGATAACATCTTCGTAGCAACCGTTTATCATAAATCCCGCGGCCTGCAGGTGTCCTCCTCCGCCAAACATTGAGGCCACATCCGCGACATTTACGCTGTTTTTTGATCTTAGGCTGACCTTATATGAGTTTTTAGCGCTTTCGGTCAAGCAGATTCCTATTAAAACGCCCCTGATATTAATAGCGTAGTTTATAATGCCCTCGGTTTCGTTAATGTCTAAATCGTACTTTTTTAGCATGTCTTGGTTAATGCCGATTAAGGATATTCTATCGCCGCTATAAAAACGCATATTGTCAATACAATCCTTAATGAGCATTAATTTTTCTTTGGAGATTTCCTTAAACAGTTTTTGAGAAAGATATTCTATATCAATATTGTATTTAATAAGCTCGCCTGCCGCAAAGTGCGCGCCCCTGGTGGTATTGGCTTGAGTAAAGTGTCCTGTATCGGTAACCGTGCCGACATACAAATTAAGCGCGATGTCGTCGTCTAATTCTATTCCTAAAGACTTTATTACTTCGTACACTAATTCGCAACTGCTGGAAGTATTTTTTATAATATTAACCTTAGCGTAATTAGTGTTTGTCATATGATGGTCGATGTTTACAGTAACGGTATGTTTTAAAAAGGCGTCTTTATATTTTCCAAGTCTTAGCTCGTCGGCGCAATCTACCGCTATCATCATATCATAATGCTTTTCTATAGCGCCGTTTTGCACATTATGTATATTGGGCAAAAAATTCAATAAAGGCGGAATCTCGGAATCGCAAAAACAATCGACTTGTAAACCGATCTTTTGCAAAGCCAAAGCCAACCCATTCATAGAACCCAACGCATCGCCGTCGGGTCTTATATGGGTAAACAAGGCTACTGTTTTGATTCCTTCAAGATTAATCATTACTGTTTTTCCGTATTTATTTGCTCAATTATCTCATTTATCTTTTGAGAATATTCCGAAGATTCGTCAATTAAAAAATGCAATTCCGGAATTGTCCTTATATCTTTAATAGCAGCGGCTAGCTCACGCCTGATAAAACCTGCGCTATGCAAAACGGCCTGATAAGTGGCTTCGCGCTGTTCTTTTGAACCGTAAAAGCTAAGCCAAATCTTGCTATGCTTAAGGTCGTTGCTGGTTTCTACCCTAGTAACGCTTATCATAGCGGTAATGGCCGGATTTTTGAGCCTGCCTAATATATCGCTTAAATTGCGCTGTATTTCAGAATTAATTCTCTGTATTCTAATATTAGCCATCTTACTCTATTTTCTCCAAAGAATATGATTCTAATATATCTCCGATTTTAAAATCGGAAAAATTAGTAACCGTAACGCCGCATTCATATCCCGAAGCCACTTCTCTTACGTCGTCTTTTAGACGTTTTAAAGACCCTATTGTGCTATCATAAATAACTGTATTGTCTCTTAAAACACGGACGTTGCTGTTTCTCAAAATCTTGCCGCTGGTTACATAACAGCCCGCGACAATGCCCGCGCCCGTAATCTTAAAGATATTGCGAACTTCGCATTGACCGTTGATAACTTCTTTAAATTTAGGCGTAAGCATGCCTTTTATAGCCGCGTTTATATCGTCAATTGCATCGTAGATTATGCGGTAATATTTTATATCAACGCCGGAAGTCTCGGCTAACTGCTTGCTTTCAGAGTCTGCTCGAACGTTAAAGCCAATAATTATAGCGTTGGACGCCTCTGCTAGCATTACATCGGTCTTTTTGATAGCGCCTACCGCGCTGTGAATGATATTAACTTTGACCTCTTCGTTGCCAAGTTTACCCAAGGATTCCTTCAACGCTTCCACAGAACCTTGAACGTCCGCTTTAATTATTAAATTGAGATCCTTCATCTTGCCTTCGTTAATCTTCTTAAACACGTCGCTCAAGGTAACAATGTTGGATACGGCATTTTCTGCTGATTTTTGCTTAGCAATACGCTCTGAGACAACTTGTTTTGCAAGTTTCTCGTTCTCAACAACATATATAAGCTCGCCAGCTTCAGGCACTTCTGCGAATCCTAGAATGGATACGGGCATAGAAGGTCCGGCTTCTTTTATATTGCGGCCTTTGTCGTCTTGCATTGCCCTTACATGCCCGTAAGTAGTGCCCGCCACTATAGCGTCGCCTAACCTTAAAGTACCGTTTTGAATAATGATATTGGCGACAGGACCTCTTGCTTTGTCTAATTCTGATTCTATTATGGTGCCATATCCTCTTCTGTTAGGGTTAGCCTTAAATTCGTATATTTCGGCCACCGCCAATATTGTGTCCAAAAGTTTGTCTATATTTTTACCCAGCTTGGCGGAAATTTCTACCGCAGGCGAATCGCCGCCCCAAGCTTCGCATAGCACATCGTGCTGGGCTAATTGCTCTAAAATTCTTTGAGGATTGGTATTAGGTTTGTCTATTTTGTTAACAGCGATAATGATTGGAACATTTGCGGCTTTTGCGTGGTTTATCGCTTCAATTGTTTGAGGCATTACGCCGTCGTCAACAGCCACGACGATAACAGCAATATCCGTAACTTTAGCGCCGCGCGCGCGCAAAGCGGTAAACGCTTCATGTCCGGGCGTATCAATAAAGGTAATCTTTTTATCTTTTACATTAACGGTATACGCGCCGATATGTTGGGTAATGCCGCCGGCTTCGCCCTCGGTAACATTGGTCTTTCTGATTGCGTCCAGCAATGAGGTTTTGCCATGGTCAACGTGTCCCATAACCGTAACAATAGGCGGACGAATGACCAAATCTTCGGGATTGTCTTCTTCCAATAAGGATTCTGAAAGTTCTTCTTCTTTGGTCTTTTCTATTTTCTTTTCTAACTTAACGCCAAATTCATCGGCGACAAGTTCCATAGTTTCGTAATCCACGACGCCGTTAATAGTAGTCATAACGCCCAAAATCATAAGCTTTTTCAAAATTTCTTGGGCGGGAACGCCTATTTTTTCCGAAAGCATTTTAACGGTTAGATTTTCGGTAGTGATAACCGCCCTCTCAATTTTGATAGGCGTAATTTCTTTCTTAGGCGCTTTATCTTTTTTCGCCTTAGGTTTTTTATATCTAGGCGTGTAATCTTCGTCCTCGCCAAACCTGTCGTCATCAATAAGACCGCGCCTTACCAAAGTACGCTTGTTTACAGATTTCTTTTCTTCAAAGATTTTATCCTTCTTGTCATGGCTCTTTGGCTTAAACGCAGGCGCTGCCGGCGCGGGCGCGCTTGCCGCGGGTTTTGCGTCTTTAAAGCCAGGCTTAGAAGGCGCAGGCCTTTGAGCTTGTTTCTCATGCGGCCTGTCCTGAGGTCTATCTTGTTTAGGTCTGGAATCCTTGCCGTTGGGTCTAAATTGCTTTGTCTTTTTGGCGTCAGGTTTTTCTACAACTAAGGTTTCGGATTTAGGGGTAGGCTCGACCTTGTCGTCTTTTTGCTCGACTTTTTCAGGCTCTATTATTATCTCTGATTGAGCTTGCGCCGTAACTTGTTCTTGTTTGGTATCTTCTTCGGGTAAGAAAATTTCTTCTTGCTCTTTAACTTCTTCTACCACTATTTCGGCGCTTTGAACTGCCTGTTGCTCTTTTTTGCGCTTTATATCTTCAAAAGCGCGGGCAATTTGTTCGAGCCGCCTTTTTTGTTCTTTAACGACATTAATAAGCTTAGGCAAACTATCGTCTTTTACGCTTGCCAGCAGCTTAATTTTATCAATATTTTCTTCTGTTTTTTTAATTTCCGCCATTTACTTTCCCTCCGCCAAAAAATAACCTTCGCCTACATTTTGGATAATTGCTTCTGCCATATTTATGTTTGTAATGCCGATTATTTTGCAATTATCCGTGTTTAATAAGTTGTTTAACTCTTCTTCGCTTATTATTAGCGGTATATTGTTTCTGCTACATAATAATCTAGCTTTATCTAAAGAGTTCTCTGACAATGTCTTATCCGCTATTATAACTTTTATTTGCTTTATCCCCTTTTTTATATTGTCGATGCCGTATATGAGATTACGACTTTTAATAGCAAATCTAATATATGTGTCAATCTTTTTTTTGCTCATTGTATTCTTCCAACAGCCTTGTATAAACCGACGCGTCTATATTGGTTTCAAATTCTCTGTTTAAGAGTTTTTTGCTGACGATTTTATTAACGCATTGGTCGTTGAAGCAAACATAAGCCCCTCGTCCATTTGCCCTGCCCGTAAAATCAAGCTTTATCTCGCCTTGCGGTGTTTTTACTATTCTTAAAAGCTGTTTTTTGGGTTGGGGCTGCCTGCACGCTATACAAGTCCTGATAGGAACTTTCATGTCTTATAGCTCTCCTAAATCCGCCTTAAAATCTTCTAATTCAAGTTCGTTGTTTGATTCATCTTCATCTATATCTTTAAACTCATCCATATTTTGACTTGCGCTCAAAGATTTTACGTCAATTTTCCAACCCGTAAGCCTTACCGCAAGTCTGGCGTTTTGACCCTTTTTGCCAATCGCCAAGGACAATTTATCGTCGGGAACAATTACTTTTGCCGAACGGTCTTCATAGTTGACCTGAACCATTAAGACTTTGGCAGGGCTTAGCGCTCTTGCAATATATTCCAACGGATCGGAGCACCAAGGAATAACGTCTATCTTTTCGCCGCCTAGTTCGGCAACAATGGTGTTAATGCGCATTCCCCTGTTGCCCACGCAAGCGCCTACCGGGTCAATTGAAGGGTCTTCGGAATAAACCGCAATCTTGGTTCGATATCCTGCCTCGCGGACTATATTTTTTATAACTACCAAGCCAGCTGCTATCTCCGGAACTTCCTGCTCAAACAGTCTCTTTACAAAACCCTCGCTTGAGCGCGATACCATGATTTGCGGGCCTTTAGGTCCTGCTTTTACCTTTTTTACATAAACTTTTATTTTATCGTTGACATTATATTTCTCGTTGGGAATTTGGTCGGCGGGTAACATTACCGCTTCCATTTTGCCCAAATCCACATAAACGTTTTTGCCCTCAATACGCCTTACAACGCACACCGTCAATTCGTCTTCCTTTTCGGCCAGTTCCTCGTAGGCAATTTGGGTTTCCATATCTCTCAATTTTTGAGTAACTACCTGTTTTGCGGTTTGAACGGCAATTCTGCCAAAATCCTTAGGAGTTATCTCTTTGCTTATAACGTCGCCTACTTTTGCTGTCTTTTTTATCTCTCTGGCTTCTTCCAATGAAATTTCTTTGTCTTTATTGGTTACTTCTTCAACTACGGTTTTGCAAGCGAAAATCCTTATTGTGTTGCGCGTAGGATTAATTTTTACTTGTATGGCGTTGGCTTCGCCGTAATTCTTTTTATACGCCGTAACTAAAGCGCTTTCTAAAGCTTCCAAAAAGGCTTCCTTTTTTATCTTTTTGCTGGCTTCTAATTCGTCCAATGCCAGAAAGAAATCCTTGTTGATCATCTAATTTCTCCTTATTATTAATCAAACTTTATTAATAATGTCATAAGCTTGATGTTGTCTCTCTCAAGCTTGTATTCCTTTTTTGTTTTGAGTTCCTCTACCCATACGGTTTGGTCGTCGTAGCCCTTTAGCACGCCTTCAATTAATAATTTTTTATCCACATGTTTTTTTAGTTTGACCTCGACTTCTTTGTTGAGGTTTCGGTCAAAATCTTTATCCGTCTTCATCGGCCTGTCTAGTCCGAGCGACGAGACATTCAGATAATAAGGCGCGCCTTCGGTCGGGTCAAGTTCGTCCAAAATGCCGTCGATAGCGTAATGCACTTTTTCGCAGTCGTTTAAAGAAATTCCTTCGGGCTTGTAGATATAAACTGTCAGCTGCCACGCTTTATGCTCGTATTTGTAAGTTACTTCGACAAGTTCATAGCCAAGGTTTTGAATGGTAGGAGCGACCGCGTTAAAAACTTTTTCGGTTATTTCCATTATTTTTCCCTTAAACAACAAGAGTGGGAAAAAATACCCACTCTTGTTAGTCGTCGATTAAGTACCGCATCTATTATAACAAAAATTTTTCTATGATGCAAACTTTTTTTGAAATATTAGGATATTTTGGCAAGTTCCAGGAAAATTTTAGCGGTCGTCAAAGCATCAAATTGTGCCCTGTGAGCATTAGCATTGGTTATATTAAAATATTCCGCCACCGTATTAAGCCTAAAATTACTTATTTTGCCTTTTAGCTTTTCGCGGGCAATAATCAACGTATCTAAGACTTGGTGTTCGTCATAGTAATAATGCGTTATATCGGAATATTTGTTTAAAACGGGCAAATCGAATTCTAAAATATTATGCCCTACTAAAACAGCTCCATAGCAAAATTTATATAAGTCGCCCGCAACCTGCTCAAAAGTTGGGCTCATCGCTACCATTTCGTCCGTAATGCCCGTAATCTTTATAACGTCTTCGGGTATCTTCTTCTTGGGATTGACAAGGGTTGTGAACAATTGGCATATCTTACCGTCTTGAATTTTTACAGCGGCTATTTCGGTTATGCGGTCGTTTGCATCGGTGCCTGTGGTTTCCAAGTCGATAACGACGTATGTATTTTTTTTGATTTCCTCGGGTATTTCGTCTTTTATAAGAAAATTAGCCTGCTCGACTATTTTTATTTCTTCGGGTAAAATTAACTGATATTTTTCGGGCACGGGATAACGAATTTTGATTTCGACAAGATCTTTGGGTATCTCGCATAAGCTTATTGAGCGAATATGAACTTCTAAAGAATTCCTGCCTTGCTGGGCCTTTCCGCTGACAATAACTTCAGAGCCGTCTTGCAAGATGTCCGCTTTGGGCACAGCCGAATTCGGCGCAAAGTAAATGCAGCCAATCTCTCCCGTAAAATCCGCTAAAATAAATTTATAATAAACTTTTTCTTTTTCGCTCTCTGGGTTCTTTTTTGATTTATATGTAGCCTTTTTGAAACCTTTTATTGTTCCGCATATGACAACATCCTGGTCGGAATAAAGCCCTAAATCTTTTATATATATTGCCGGCTCAGTAATCTCTTTGCCCACCAAATAGTTTACGCTTACAGGATATATGAGCCTTTTGTTTTCTATTTTTGTTATATTGATAGGCTCGGTTTTTAGGATTTCTTCTATATCCAATTCTGCTTGTAATTTTTCCAGCTTAACGCTAAAATCCGCGCAATAGGCATCGGAAAGCTTTTCTTCTAATATCTTATCAAGCTGCTTTGCCAAAGCGTAGTCGTAATATAGCTCCTCAATATTTGCGATAATTTTTATGGGCTTTTCTCTTTGAATTGAAATATATTTTAAAGGATAGTTATTGATATTAAGTTCGGCTTTTATAATTGATTGCGCTGACAAAAGCACAAGCTCGCTTGAAGAGTCGACCTTAAAAAAATTACAATGCGTTTCAATGCCTATTAGTTGCTTGGCTATTTTTCGTATATGCGAAAAAGAAGCCTTTGCGTTATCCAAAAAAGGCTCTTCGTCGGGATAAAAAAAGTCTATTTCGCATGAATCGGATATCACCGAATATGTGAGACTTTTTAATCTTAAATATTTATAAGCTGAGTTTATCTTAATTATTTCTTCTATTAGTTTTTCCAATATTATATCCCTCGACTAAATGGTTTTGGCGTAATCTTCTACCATTTTGACTAATTCGTCTATTAAAGCGTTTTCCTCGACAGTTTTTACTAACTCGCCCTTGACGAAAATCAGTCCTTTGCCGTTGCCCCCTGTAATTCCAAAGTCCGCGCCTTTGGATTCGCCCGGCCCGTTTACGGCGCAGCCCATAATGGCAATCTTTACGGGTTTGTGTATATGGCCAAGCCTTTCTTGAGCTTGCGTCGCTAATTTATATAAATCTACATTGCACCTAGCGCACGTGGGGCAAGAAACAATTTCCACAAAGTTTTTGTCTTTGCCGGAATACCTTAAAATTAATTTTGCGGCTTTTATTTCTTCTACCGGATCGCCCGTTATTGAAACCCTTATTGTGTCGCCTATATTATCTACTAACAGCGAGCCTATGCCGATAGCGGATTTTATAATCGCGCTATCATATAACCCCGCTTCAGTAACGCCTAGATGCTGCGGATATTGACATTTTTTGTCGATAATGCGGCAGGCGTCTATCATAGTTTTTACTTCGGACGATTTTACGGATATGACAATGTCATAAAAGCCCAAGCTTTCCAGAAGTCCGACGCTCTTTAGCGCGCTTTCCGCTAAAGCTTGCGCGCTGCGGCCGTACTTTTGCAAAAACTCTTTTTCAATTGAACCGCTATTGACGCCTACCCTAATGGGTATATGATGAGCGTTGGCGCAATCTATAATCGCTTGAACTTTATCCTTTCCGCCGATATTGCCGGGGTTAATTCGGATTTTATCTATGCCGTTTTCTATGGAAGATATCGCAAGTCTATAATCAAATTGAATGTCGGCGACAAGGGGGATATCGACTTTTTGCTTAATAACCTTAATCGCTTGGGCGTCATCCAAATCGGTTATCGCCATTCGCACAATGTCGCAACCTGCGTTTTTTAGACTTTGAATTTGAGCCACCGCGCCGTCAATGTTAGAGGTTTTGACATTGGTCATTGATTGAACAGCGATTCTTTCGCCGCCGCCGATTGATATTCCGCCTATTTTGATTTTCTTGGTCATAATTTTATTCTACTTTATAAACTTCAACAAATCAATTAATATGACCAAACCGATAAGGAATATAAAGCCGACAAAATGAATTATATTTTCGATCTTTCTATTGATCGGTTTCCCCCTAATCCATTCAATTAATGTAAAGACAACTTTTGAGCCGTCCAAAGCGGGTATCGGGAATAGATTGAATATGCCTAAATTTACGGCCAATAGCGGCAATAATACTAACACATTATATATGTTGGCTTGGGTAATTTTGGCCATTTCGGTAATAGTGCCAACCGGGCCGCTTAACTGGTCTAATCCTATTCCCCTGAATATATCGCCGAATGCGGATAAAATCGCCCCTGCCATTTTTAAGGTAAACGGAAAAGCATATCCAGCGCTTTCAAGGAAATTATATTTTTCTATTTTATAGTCGCCAATAGCGATGCCTATTCCTATTATTTGTTTTCCGTCGCTATCGTACTTGACTTTCCTTATTCCGCTTATATCGGTTTCAACGCCGTCTCGTATAACCGTTAATGTAAATTCTTGGTTTTCTTTCTTTTGCGCTAACAACTCCGACAAGGAATCCAGTATGGTTATTTTATGCCCGTCTACAGCAATGATAACGTCATCTTCTCTTATCAAAGACGCATTGGGCGTATCATATACTTCGGTGATTATTGGAAGAGAATTGCCAACAACCGCGATAAAAATAAATGAAAAAATAATACCTGATAAAATATTAAACAGCGCGCCGCTTATTAAAACAATAATCCTTTTCCAAGGCTTTTGCTCGTCAAAAGTCAAATAAGTTTTTTTTGTTTCAGCGGGCTCTTGTTCCTCTTCTTGTTTTTCATATTCTTCAAAAACTTTAGGTTTATCCTTAGTGTTATGGGAATCTTGGACAATATCGTCTTCTCCCTCAAACGCGCAATAACCGCCTAATGGAAATACTCTAATGCTTATCTTTTCGCCGCGCTTATTAACTCGTTGAAAAATAGCGGGGCCGAAGCCTATTGAAAACTCGTTAATCTTAAAGCCAAGTATTCTGCCCGCTACATAATGTCCAAATTCGTGAATTGTAACCATTAAAAGCAGTATCAATACCGCTAATAATATATATACCGCAAACATAAATCTCCTTAAAAAGTAAAAAAGATTATGAACGTTTTAATATTTTATTATAATCTTTGTCAAGATATTCTCTGACCGTATTTTCAACGCTCAAGATATTTTCTATGGTAATATTATCATTATAATCCAACTTTGTCACACAATATTCAACCAATTCGTAAATATCTAAAAATCTTATCTTTTTTTCCAAAAACAACTCGACGGCCTTTTGGTCCGCAGATATCATTACCGCGGGCGTTAATCCCCCCTTCTCATAAGCCAGTCTAGCCAGTTTGGGAAAAGGAAAATTAATCTCGTCGGGCGCAAAAAAATTAAAACTAGCGCGTGAAAAATCTATGGGATTAACATTGGATTGAAGCCTATCAGGATAGCTTAACGCGTATAATACCGGAATTTCCATCGACGGAAGCGCGGCTTGAGCGATTATTGAATTATCGCAAAACTCAACCATAGAATGAATAAGGCTTTGGGGGTGAATTACATAATCGACATTTTCTATTTGGAAAAGATGTTTGGCTTCAATAATTTCCAAGCCTTTATTCATCATGGTGGCCGAATCAATTGTTATCTTTTTGCCCATATTCCAATTGGGATGCGCAAGAGCTTGTTCGGGAGTTATGTCTTTTAAGTCTTCTTTAGTCTTGCCAAAAAACGGGCCTCCGCTTGCGGTTAAAATTATTTTTTTTACGCTTTTGATCTCTTCTTTTTGCAAACACTGAAAGACTGCCGAATGCTCGCTGTCTATGGGCAAAATCTGGTTTTTAAAAGCGGCTTTCATAATGATTTCGCCGCCGCTTACCAGGACTTCTTTGTTAGCCAAAGCTATTGTTTTGCCCTGCGAAATTCCTAGCATAACGGCTTTTAGCGACGCTGTGCCCGAGCTTGCCGCTACAACAATATCAATATCATCTAAAGCCACCGTGTGCTCGGGGGCTTGTTCGCCGATAAAAATTTGTGTATTAGAGGGAAGCTGTTCTCTTAGATAATCGTAATCTACATTAGGATCCGAGACGCCGACGGCTTGAGGCAAAAACTCCCAAGCCGACGATATAAGACTTTTTAGATTATTATAGACGCATAGCGATTGAATTTTGAATTTATATGGATATTTTCTTGCCGCGGCTAACACATAAGAGCCTATGGTTCCGCTGCTGCCTAAAACGGCTAGCCTTTTCATTTTAGGCGACAACTCCTATAGAAAAAATATGCAAAATCAAAAAGTATGTATAAATAAATAACCCGTTAAACATAAGCCCGTCGCATCGATCCATAACGCCGCCATGACCGGGTAAAACGGAACCAAAGTCTTTTATTCCAGCAGAACGCTTTATCGCCGACGCTACCAAATCGCCTATTTGGGTAAAAGCAGAACCAAATATTCCTATTATTATAAAATTGACAAAGTTTAAGCCCAACGACATATCAAGCAGTCTAAAATCGGCGACTTTATAATAGCACAATAACAAGACAGCAACAGACGCCATAACGCCGCCAATCAATCCGCCTATCGCGCCGCTTATAGTCTTTTTGGGGCTTATATCAGGCGCTAGTTTAGGGCCTCGCAACCATATTCCTATAAAATACGCCATAGTATCCGTAAAAGTGGATATGCCGAAAGTCAAAACCAACGGCGTTAGGCTAAACCATTGATCCAATGTATTATTTATTGCAAACAAGCACGCCAATAAGCATTGAGGATAAATTATAATAAATAATGTTGTTAAGATATTGGCGGTCTCAATCGATTTTTTGAAAAAGGATGTTATCATCATCGCCAAAAAAGTGATTCCGACTAGCAAAAACACCAAAGACAGACCGTCTATATACGCATTGGGAAGAAAATTAGACGAAAAAGCCGAAACGCTAAATACCGCATACGCCATTACGGGAAAAGTTATGACTACGGGCATGATAGAAGCAGGCATTTTGTGCGACAATGCTTTAGCCATTTCAGCGCCTGCGACAATCATTAAAAATACTATTAATAAATCAAAAAACAGCGTATGGATTTCTCTTAGCAAAAACGAGCCGACGATTAATATAAAAATTACGGCGCCGGTCAAAAATCTCTTTTTCATCTTATTTTATATCCCCAAATTTTCTGTGTCTTTTTTTATAGTCTTCCAAAGCGGCGTCAAGCGCTTTTTCATTGAAATCAGGCCAAAGCGTTTTGGTAAAATATAATTCGCTGTAAGCGGATTGATAAAGCATAAAATTGCTTATGCGCCGCTCTCCGCTAGTGCGTATTATTAAATCAGGATCGGGAATGCCCGCGGAATAAAGATATTTTTCAAAGGTTTGGCAATCTATTTCTTTGCAACCGTCTTTGATAGCTTGATTAGCCGCCCTGATGATTTCGTCTCTGCCGCTATAATTAAAAGCGATGCTTAAAACTTTATCCTTAAAATGCTTGGTATCTTCAAGCGCTTTATTAACTTTTTTTAAACTGTGATCGTCTAAAATGCTAACATCGCCCATAATATTTAGGCGTATTTGATTTTTTATTAATATAGGCAAGCAGTCGTCAAGGTATTCGTTTAAAAGCTCTATTAATGTTTGAATTTCTTCCTTAGGACGTTTTAGGTTTTCTTTAGATAGAGCGTAAATGGACATATATTTTATGCCCAAGCTAAAAACATATTCAAAGATTCTCTTTAACGCTTTTATGCCGTATCTATGCCCCATTGAGCGTTGGAAGCCTTTCTTTAAGGCCCAACGCCCATTGCCGTCCATTATAAAAGCAATATGCTGAGGAAGTCGGTCATCCATTTTTTATCCTAAAGCCGTTTTTAAAATACGCCGTTGTCAATATGATGTTATTATCTGACAAGGAATATCTTATTACTCGCTCCAAATCGTCTTTATCGCTTGCCTCGTTGATTCTAATTATTTTGTAATTTAAATTTTTTGATTTAATTATTTTTATCGCTTCTTCAATGGGCAGCGCGACTATGTCCATTTATATTTCCATTATTTCTTTTTCTTTATTGCTTAATACCTTCTCGAGTTCGCCCATGTATTTGTCTAATGTCTTTTGAACGTCTTTTTCTTGAGCATTATATTCGTCTTCGCTTAGTTGTCCGTCTTTTTTTAGTTTCTTAAAGACTTCCAAAATATCCCTTCTTTCGTTGCGCATGGATACTCTAAAGTCTTCGGCTATTTTTTTGACGTTTTTAACTAATTCTTTGCGGCGTTCTTCGGTAAGTTGAGGGAAGACTAATCTTATTACCTTGCCGTCGTCTACGGGCGTAATGCCAAGGTCGGACGCCATGATAGCTTTGGAGACGCTTTTTACAGCCGAAACGTCCCAAACCGTAATAGTTAAAACTCTGGCTTCAGGAACGCTTATATTGCCCATTTGGTTAATAGGCGTAGGCGTTCCGTAATAATCTACCATAATTTTATCCAAAACATGAGGATTAGCGCGTCCTGCACGGATTTTGTTTAGTTCAATCTTAAAATTATCCAATACTTTGGCTAATTTAGACTCATATTTCGAAAGATGCTCTTTTACCATTTCTAGTTCTGGTGCCATATTCAATACCCCCGTTTATATTATTTTATTAAGGTTCCGATTTTTTCGCCTAAAGCGGCTTTTACTATGCCGTTTTCCTCCGCCAAAGCGAAAGCTATAATAGGTATTTTGTTTTCCATACACATTGTAATGGATGTCGAATCCATTAGATTTAGACCCTTATTAATGACATCTAAATACGAGATGTTATCAAATTTCTTGGCGTTAGGGTTATGTTTAGGGTCGGAATCATATACGCCGTCAATATTCTTAGCCATTAATATCACATCCGCTCCGATTTCGGCCGCTCTTAGCGCCGCGCCCGTATCGGTAGAGAAATAAGGATTGCCCGTTCCGCAAGCGAAAATAACGATCCTACCCTTTTCAAAATGTCTGATTGCCTTTCTTAAGATATAAGGCTCTGCTACGGCGGGAACGCTTATTGCCGTTTGAACTCTTGTGGGGATGCCCTCTTTTTCAAGCGCGTCCTGCAACGCGAGCGCGTTAATTATAGTAGCGAGCATTCCCATATGATCGGCCGTAGTGCGATCCATATTTTGACCTTGGCGTCCGCGCCAAAAATTTCCTCCGCCGATAACTATGGCTATTTGAATTCCTTTGGCATGGATGACTTTTAGCTGTTTTACAACATGCTGAACCACCGAAGGATTGATGCCGAATTTATCTTCGCCCGCCAAAGCTTCGCCGCTTATTTTTAATAATACTCTGGAATATTTCACACCTAACTCCTTATGCTATTATATCAAATGTCCATTGACTTGTTAAGTCTAAAAATTTTAAAAAAAAGGACACTATTTTTAATGTGTCCTTTATTTTGTTATTTAAAAATAATTGTTATTTATTTTTCATGTTTTCGATTTGCTTAGCCACTTCTTCCGCCAAATTATCCGATCTCTTTTCTAAGCCTTCGCCGACTTCCATTCTGACAAATCTTCTAATACTGATCTTTTCGCCAATCTTGCCTGTAGCTTCGGCTACCAAGTCTTTTATTGTCTTAGAAGGATCTTTTACAAAGTTTTGTTCTAATAAGCAAACTTCTTGATAGAACTTCTTAACTCTGCCTTCTACCATTTTATCTACTACATTGGCAGGCTTGCCTTCATTGAGCGCTTGAACTCTAAGAATTTCTTTTTCTTTCTCTAATGCTTCGGTAGGAACATCTTCAGGCGTTAGATACAAGGGATTAGCGGCCGCGATATGAATAGCGATGTTATGCACAAGTTCTTTAAACTCATCGCTGCGCGCAACAAAGTCGGTTTCGCAGTTTACTTCAACCAACACGCCGATTTTGCCGCCAAAGTGAATGTATGCGTCAACAAGTCCTTCCGCAGCGATTCTGCCGGCTTTGCGGCTTGCGGCGGCCTTGCCCTTTTCTCTTAAAATCTCAATCGCTTTTTCAATATCTCCATTGGCTTCGTTGAGAGCGTTTTTGCAATCCACTATGCCCGCTCCCGTTCTAGCACGCAAATCTTGAATGTCTTTGGTCGTAATCATTGCGTTCTCCTTTAATATAAATATGTTATAAAATACGATTAATTATTCAGCTTGCTCTTCTGTCTCTTCGGTTTGTTCTTCGCCTTCTTTTACAGCGGCTTTTTTAGCGCGTTTGGGCGCTTTATCTTGTTCTTCTTCGTCTTCTTTTTCTATAGCTTCAAAATCGATAGCTTCCAAGGTTTGCTCAATTGAAATTTCGTGCTCTTCGGCTTGAGCTTCTTGAGCTGCGCCTTGTTCGCCTTCGCGCGCTTCTATTACGGCATCGGCAATCGCGCTTGCTATGAGTTTAACGGCTCTTATAGCGTCGTCGTTGCCGGGAATAATGTAATCGACTTCGTCGGGATCGCAGTTGGTGTCAACCAATCCCACAATCGGGATTTTCATAGCGCGAGCTTCTTTAACAGCTATATGCTCTTTCTTAGGGTCTATTATGAATAGAACGCCGGGCAAAGAGCGCATCTCCTTGATGCCGCCTAGGTTGTATTGCAGCTTATCTCTCTCGGCTTTTAGCTTCAAAACTTCTTTTTTGGGCAACAAATCAAACTCGCCTAGTTTTTCCATTTGGTTGAGTCTGTTTAGGCGGTCGATTCTGGAACGAATGGTGGCGAAGTTTGTCAATGTTCCGCCTAACCATCTAGTGTTAACATAGAACATACCGCAGCGTTCGGCTTCTTGCTGAATAGCTTCTGCTGCTTGCTTTTTGGTGCCCACGAATAAAACCGATTTGCCCTCGGCTACTTGTTGCTTTACAAAAGCATAAGCTTGATCGATTAAATCAACTGTGAGTTCGAGATTGAGAATGTGAATGTCATTACGAGAGGTGAAGATGTATTTTTTCATTTTGGGATTCCACTTTCTGGTGGGGTGTCCAAAATGCACGCCTGCCTCTAGTAATTGCTTCATTGAAATTACTGGCATAAAAAAATCCTCCGTTTAATCCTCCTCGAGCGATTTTGGTCGGTCATAACTTTTGTAATGAAAGATTTTACAAAAGCAACGAAAACCGAATCGTCATCGAGTGCGTATTTGGTTTAAAACCTTTTAGATTATATCACAAATAAAAATACCTAGCAATTGTTTTAAAAACAAAATGAATAAATTATCAAAATTGCGATATAAAACAAAAAACCGCTATTGAATAGCGGCTTTTGTGTGGAAACACTAATAGTGATACAAATAGGCTAAATTACCGAAGTGAGTATGCTAAAAGTGATACAAAATTTATGACTTACGAGACTCGAAAATGTGTAAAAAAGCCCACTTTCGCGAGCTTAAATACTTGTTGATATTCTCATTATTTTAAATGTTTTTCACAATATTCTTTAATAAGTAGAGTTATCGCTACATCTTCCCCAAATACAGGACAAGTATCTTCATAACTTCTTTCAGTTCCAATAACAGTAACATACTTCGCTCCGTTATTAATTAAATAAAGAACTTTTTTGTTGTCCCAAGCAAAATAACCTCTACAAAACAACATTAACCAATCATTTGAAGG
>DATCJN010000011.1:0-31583 GCA_036562755.1 Clostridia bacterium
CTTCTTACATCGTTTCGTAATCAATATATAATTGCTTTTTATTGCAATGAACGCATTTTAAGTATATGGAAATATCCGCAAAGGCGTTTACCCATTCGTCTTCGGCAAAGGTTCTGCCGGCTTCTTCCACAGGCTCTTGACAAGCGTTATGAATAAAGTCTAGCTTGCCTTTTGAGAATATAACGATATCAGCCTTAAATACGTTTTGTTGGCACTGTTTGCATTTGGCTTCCTCAAACGGGCCGCTAGGCTCGCCTCTGAACAATCCGCAAACATAACCGTCCCAGCCGTGCTCTCTAGCGTCAAACACGAGTATCTCTTTTTGGCATTTTTGGCAAACGGCTTTTACGACGCAGTGGTTTGTCGATTTTTCTATCTTGAATTTATTCTCGCCGCAGCCGCATTTTAAAGAAGCGTAGAGCCTTTTTTCATTGGATTTTTTGGCGTCCACCGTTAAATAATCTTTTAGATGGGCGGGTATGGGCATTTCGATTTTTTCGTCGTTAAGACGGCTTAAATCAACTTTATGCCCTTTTTTTAACAGCTCTATAGCTTCAAACTCTTTTGACTGGATAATCTTGTTATAAAAAGGCGCGCAAATAAAAATCGCAGCGACCAAAGCGCCCGATATTATAAACCAAATGTAATTTTCCGTGACGATGCCGACTATCGCGAATGAAGCGAATCCAATCATAAAAATAAAAAACACCGCATTAAAAATTTTATAAATTATCAGTGTTTGTTTTATCTTTTTATCGTCAATTTTATTTTTCATATATATCCTCTCTCATTAGTCTTGATGTTTGTCAAGAGCCATAATTTTGATATCTTAACCTTATTAACTTGTCTCTTCGTTTACAAAAAGTCGCTTTTTGCCGCAATGCGCGCATTTTAAATGAATAACAATGCGCGAAAATTATAACAAATCTTTGGGATCGTATTGGGGTTTTATCCAAACGTTTTCCATATTGTCTGTGATTTCTTTTTTGAATTCGTCCTGCCATTCTTGAGCGGTGTAGTCTTGAATGGACACCGAGATATGTTTTTCGGAACAGCCTAAAGCTTCTTTAAGCGCGTCTTTAAGGGCGACGGCGAGTTTTTGTTTTTGGGCGTCGGTGCGGCCTTTTAGCATTTTAACTGATATATGGGGCATAAGAAAACCTCCTGAATAAGATTATATTTAGTTTACCAGATCATGCAAAATTTGTGAAATGTCTCCATGCAATACATAATCCGCAAACGAATCGGCGGATGTTTTTTCCATATTGATTAGCGCAAGCTTATGCCCGTGATAATAGTTAAGCAGGCTTGCCGCGGGATAAACCACCAAAGACGTTCCGCCCACTATAAACACATCCGCCTCTTCTATCGCTTTAATAGCGCTGTAAAACACCGTCATATCCAAGTTTTCGCCGTATAGCACGACATCGGGGCGCACTACTTTGGAACATTTGGAACAGCGAAGCGCGCCTTTTTTCACGCTCTTAAAGTCCTCAAAAGTATATTCCTGGCGACAGCCCGTGCAGTAATATTCATATAAGCTGCCGTGAATCTCAAGCACATTTTTGCTGCCCGCTTTTTGATGCAGGCGGTCTATGTTTTGGGTAATAACCGCCTTCAGTTTGCCCTCTTTTTCTAGCTTGGCTAAAGCGTAATGGGCGCCGTTAGGCTGGGCGTTTTCATATATAAGGTTTTCTCTGACGTAGTCCGCAAACTCGTCAGGGTGCGTTACAAAAAATTCGCGGCTTAGCATATATTCGGGAGAGTATTGGGTGTTGGATTTTTGGTTATAAAGCCCTGTAGCCGAGCGAAAATCGGGAATTCCCGACGCAGTGGATACCCCTGCCCCGCCAAAAAAGACAATATTGGAACTCTCTTGGATTATCCTTTTAACTTCGTCAAAAACGGCATTATCCATTTTTAAGACCTCTGATTAAAGGAACTTTTGTATATATAATTATATCATATATGCATAATGACAGCCGTTTATATCTTGTTTTTCCAAATATATCTTGGGCCTTCGGCTCCGTTTTCTCCTTTGGGGACAAAACCCGATTTTATAAGAACTTTTTGGGAAGCGATCTTATCAGCTTCGGTTTCCGCCTCTATCGACAGCACTCCTGGCTGCAAAGACGCCCACCTAACTACCGCCGTTACCGCTTCGGTCATCAGGCCTTTGCCCTCGTATTCGGGATACATTCCATACCCTATTTCGACCATTCCGTCCTTTAGCCCTTTAAAAGCAAGAGTGCCGACTGTTTCCCCGCTTGCGTTCCGCAATACCCATATGGCGCGCCAATGCGATTTTTGGGATCTTTTTTGCAGCCCTCAAGCATTTCCAAAAAAGCCGCCTTTAACGCCTGATCGGCCTCTTTATCAATCAATTCTTTCATTTCGTCATCCGAAAGCGGATAAATGGTTAGCCTTTCTGTTTTTATTTCAATCATTATGAATTACCTTTTGCGACTTATACAATTATAACATATTTTTACGGCGGAAAAAATAGGGATATAAAATGTTTTGCTTTGGCGTTAAAATGTGCTATCCTTAAAAATCATAAAAAGGAATGTTGATATGAAGCAAAAGATTTTGGCGGCGACCAACAACCAAAATAAAGCTAAAGAATTTAAAGAAATCTTGGGCGACGATTTTGAAATCATTACTTTGAAGGATTTAGATATAAAAGTTGATCCGCAAGAGACAGGCTCGACTTTTTTGGACAACGCGATAATAAAGGCCAAAGCGGTTTTTGAGGCGGCGGGGGAATTATATCCCGTTATCGCCGACGACAGCGGCCTCGTGGTGCCCGCTTTAGGCGGCGAGCCGGGCGTTATGTCGGCTAGATACGCCGGAACGGACGCCGATGACTTTAAAAATAACCAGAAGCTGTTAAAAAATCTTGAAAACGTTTCGGACAGAGGGGCGTATTTTATTTGCGTTATTGCGTATCTTGACAAAGATAAAATAATTACCGCCGAGGGCAAGACCTTCGGAGAGATTTTGAAAGAGCCCGTCGGCAATAACGGCTTTGGATACGACCCTTTGTTTTATTCTTACGACCTAAAAATGAGTTTTGGGGAGGCTAGCGCGGATTTAAAAAACCAGGTCAGCCATAGGGCCAGAGCTTTGGGTGAATTGGCGCAAAAACTGGAAGCTTTAAAATGACTAAAATCGTAATAATATCTGACGTGCATTTTGGGGTAAATAACCTTAAAAATATTGAAAATATAATCCTGGAAAGCGATTATTGCATATTCCTGGGCGATGGAATTAGCGCTGTCCTTAACTATAAGAATAAGCTTGGCGAACGGTTGATTATGGTTAGGGGTAATTGCGATTTTTCGTCATATCCAGAGGAAGTGGTTTTGGAAATCGACGGACATAAAATATTCGCTACTCACGGACATAATTACCGCGTCAAAACAGGTTTGGATAATTTATATTATAGGGCTAAAGAGCTTGAGGCAGATATAGCGTTGTTTGGTCATACGCATATGCCATATCAAGAGTTTGAGGACGGAATTTTGATTGTCAATCCCGGAAGCCTAAGCAATCCCCGTCTGAACGAGCCTACATACGCGTATATGATTCTCGCGCCCGATAAAAAGCCGCTGGTTAGGATCGTGGAAGTAAGATAATTTTAGATAAGCATGTATGTTGATATTAAAATAATTAACATCCATTCAAATTTTCCAAAATAATTATTTTTTAATAATTTTATTAAAAAAATCGTTTGAAAATATCTTTTTCAAGGGTTTGCTGTTTGAGCTTTTTTCCAACAAAATAAAAAAACCCCTGTTGTTTCGCTTTTTAAGGCCTACCGCCACTCTCCAGTAGAGATAAGCTCTTTTTAAACAACATAGGGGATTACGCTGGTGGATCTTCAGGGACTCGAACCCTGGACACCCTGATTAAGAGTCAGGTGCTCTACCAGCTGAGCTAAAGATCCAAAAAAATGGAGCGGTAGACGAGATTCGAACTCGCGACATCTGCCTTGGCAAGGCAGCACTCTACCGCTGAGCTACTACCGCTTATAAAGTAATTTGTGAATGGTGCGGATGAAGAGACTTGAACTCCCACATCTTTCGATACCAGATCCTAAGTCTGGCGCGTCTGCCAATTCCGCCACATCCGCAAATTAGTGGTGATCCATCCGAGAATCGAACTCGGGACACCATGATTAAAAGTCATGTGCTCTACCGACTGAGCTAATGGATCATGAATTTATTTAATTGTCAACCTTATTATATTATATATATTTTTGGTTTATAAATATAGTTTTTTATAATGGCTGGGGTGGCAGGATTCGAACCTACGAATGCGGGAGTCAAAGTCCCGTGCCTTACCGCTTGGCGACACCCCAATATGGGGTGAGTAAAGAGTCTCGAACTCTTGACCTCCAGGGCCACAACCTGGCGCTCTAGCCAACTGAGCTATACCCACCTTGCACCTTTTGGTACGCCTGAAGGGATTCGAACCCCTGGCCCACGCCTTAGAAGGGCGTTGCTCTATCCAGCTGAGCTACAGGCGCGCGTTGGAGCGGGTGATGGGAATCGAACCCACGCAGCCAGCTTGGAAGGCTGGAGCTCTACCACTGAGCTACACCCGCACGCCTTCAGAGATTTCCCTTCTCCAAATTAGTGCCAAAATATAATATCATTTATACATTTTTATGTCAATTATTTGACTAATATTTTGAACCAAAAGGCGTAACAAATTTTGTTTATTTTTTTGTCAATTAATCATTCCGCGCGCTCTTGCGAATTTTTCAAGCGCGATATATATATTATCAAAACTTTAGACGGAAGTCAAAGGGTTATTTTATAGCAATATATGTAAGTTTTTTAATCGCGCCGCGCAAAAAAACGCTTAGATAAAAAACAGCGGCGTTTATACCGCCGCCGCTTATTATAGAGTTTCCAATCTTAATTTTATTTCGTTTAAGAAGTCTTTTGAATTGACTTTTTTGGGCGTTACTCCTTCTTTGCTGAACAATCCAACCAAGTCGCCCGTCATTACGCCCTGCTCTATGGTTGAAAGCGTAGCTTTTTCCAGCCTTTTTGCGAAATCGGCCAGTTCGGAGTTATTGTCCATAATGCCTCTGCGATTAAGCGCGCCCGTCCAAGCGAAGATTGTGGCCACAGAGTTGGTAGAGGTTTCTTCGCCTTGTAAGTATTTGTAGTAATGTCTTGTAACGGTTCCGTGCGCGGCTTCGTATTCGTATTTTCCGTCCGGGCTTACCAATACCGAAGTCATCATAGCGAGGCTGCCGTAAGCGGTAGCTACCATATCGCTCATTACATCGCCGTCGTAATTCTTCAGCGCCCAGATAAATCCGCCGTTGCTTCTGACAACGCGGCTTATAGAGTCGTCTATAAGCGTATATTCGTAATTTAAACCTAATTCATCAAATTTTGCTTTATATTCGTTCTCATAAACATTATTAAATATTTCCTTAAATTTACCGTCATATGTTTTGGATATGGTATCCTTTGCCCCAAACCACAAATCTTGACGGGTGTCAACAGCGTAATTAAAGCAGGCGCGCGCAAAACTTGTAATAGACTTTTGGGTATTATGCATAGAGCATAAAATGCCTTCGCCGTCTTTAAAATCGTGAACCAAAAGCGTTTTTTGGCTGCCGTCGGGCTGGGTTATTACCAGCTCGGCTTTCGCGCCTTTTGCGGCTAAAGATTCGACGCCTTTATATATATCGCCGTAAGCGTGACGCGCGATTGTTATCGGCTTTGTCCAAGAAGGTATATAGGGCTTTATTCCGTCTACAAGTATGGGCGCTCTGAAAACCGTGCCGTCCAAAATGGCTCTTATTGTTGCGTTGGGGCTTGCCCACATTTTCTTTAGGTTATATTCTTCCATGCGCTGATTGTTAGGGGTAATAGTCGCGCATTTTACGCCTACGCCCAGTCTTTTTATGGCGTTGGCGGCGTCTATAGTTACTTGGTCGGACGTATTATCCCTAGAAACCAGCCCCAAGTCATAAAACTCTGTGTTTAATTCTATGTAAGGCTCCAATAAAATTTCCTTGATCCAATCCCACAAAATTCTTGTCATTTCGTCGCCTTGTATTTCTACCAAAGGCGTAGTCATTTTTATCTTCATAAAAGCCTCCTTGTCTTTGAATTATAACATAAAATATGCTTTTGCCCAAAATGTTTGGGAATACAAAATCAAACATCGTTAACGATTTTTTATGGTTTAAAAGACGAAAAAATATAAGGATGATTAAATTTTAACGGAAATAAAAAAAGGGCGGCAAAGACCGTCCAAGATAAAATTTAAATAAAAACGGTAAGCGTTATTTTCCTAGCGTTACATTTTGCCACCGCCCGCGCAGTTTAGAACGTTGGATACATAGGCGTATTTTAGGTAGCGCTTTTGTTCCGCCGAATATTGCGCGTATTCGACCAGTTTATCAATCAACTCAAAAAAGTCTATGCCGCTGTAATCCCACAGATAATAGCTCAAAGAGCCGGGTATGGTGTTGACTTCGTTGATATAGACGGTATCGTCCGTTTTATCGATTATATAGTCTATCCTTATTACGCCCTTGCAATTAAGCGCCAAAAAGACCTGTTTAGACTGCTCTTGTATGGAAGCGGCCATATCGTCGGGAATATCCGCCGGCAGTTTTCTCTTTAGGCTGTCCATTCCTCCCGTTTTTGAGCCTTTAGATAGATACTTTTCCTCAAAGCTCAAAAATGCCTGCCAGCTTAGCGGCCGCTCGCAAGCCGAGGTTTTGACTTCGGCGGGGCTTCCCAAAACCGAACAGTTGACTTCTATAAAATCGTTTAAAGCGCGCTCGACCACTACCCTGTTGTCAAACTTAAAGGCTATGTCCATTGCGGCCTTTAGGCTTTCGAGATCGCTCGCCCTGGTTATGCCTATGCTGCTGCCTAAATTAGACGGCTTGACGATTAGCGGAAATCCCAGTTTTTCCGCCCGTTCCAAAAAGTTTTGCTGCCCCGTTATGTGATAATACTCTTCTTTATATGTCCAGACATAAGGCAGAACGTTAAGCCCCAATCCCTTAAAAAACATTTTCATCGCTATTTTGTCCATACCCAATGCGCTGCCAAGAACCGAGCTGGAGGTATAAGGGATATCGGACATCTCAAGCAACCCCTGAAGCGTGCCGTCCTCGCCGTTTAGACCGTGCATGCAAAGCAGCGCTACGTCGGCCTTGCACAACACTTTGTTTTTTTTGTAATAGATGTTTTGGTCGGCGGGCTTAAAATACACTTTATGAAGTTTGAGGTAGTCTATATTTTTGCAAAACTCAAAGTTCTTCAGCTCCTCGCCGTATAAAAACAAGCCGTTGATGTCTATATAAATGGGATAGACATTATACTTGGACTCGTCTATAAAATCCATCGCCTGATGGGCTGTTATTATCGAAATATCGTGCTCGCAGGACTTTCCGCCGAAAAACACCGCTAAATTAATTTTCATAAGACCTCGCTTTTTAGAAATTATCGGGCAAGTCGTTTTGGAACAAAACCACTTTGCTTCCTGAAATAGAATTTAGGATATTGACAGCCTGGTTTAGATTGTCGCAAACCCTTATCCGCTTGGGGCTGAAATTTGCCTTTACCAATCCGTCATATATATATAATGAATTAGGGCCTGTGATTATGCACCAATCCGCCGCCCCGGCTATATATTTTCCAAGCTCCTCGTTGACGCTTTTTTGGCGCTTGCCCATATCCACCAATCCTGCGGTAATGACTACCTTTTTTTGCAAAAAGGATCTTAGCACGTCCAGCGCGGCTTTTGCGCCCTCTAAGTTGGCGTTAAAAGAATCGTCTATAATGGTCATTCCGGCAGACTCAATTAATTGAAGCCTGTGCGGCGCGGGTTTTAGTTCGGTTATCTTTTGGGCTATGTCTTCAAGGCTTACTCCTAATTTATACGCTATAGCGGCGGCAAGAGTTATATTGCCTATATTATGCATTCCTAACAGCGCGGTAACGCAGTCAATGCTTTGGTTGTCTATGGTCAGCTTAAACTTGCTGCCGCGGTTAAATGTTTGAGGTTCTGAATAATATGCGAAAGAATTCTCGCTTGCGCCGACCATTAGTTTGTTTTGGGTAGTTGTGTTATACAAATCCAAAACAATAGGGCTATGGCAATTAAAAACAGCTAAACCTTGGGGTTTTAGATTTTCTATTATTTCGTATTTGGTCTTTGCTACTCTTTCGATGCTTTTAAAAGTGGCTAGATGCTGTTCGCCTATTGCCGTAATTACCGCTATATCAGGCGTCGCTATTTCGCATAATTTGGCAATATCGCCCTTTCTTCTTGCGCCCATTTCGGCAATAAAAATTTGGTCGTCGGGTTTTAAGTTTTCGTTTATGGCGCGGCATAAGCCCATAGGCGTGTTGTAGCTGTTGGGGCTTGCGCACACCTTATATTGACCTTCTAAAAGCTTTTGAAGGATAAATTTTACGCTTGTTTTGCCAAAGCTGCCCGTAATGCCTATTATTTTTAGATTGGGCATAGAGGCTAGTTTTTTCTTGGCCAGGTAGATATATTTGGTCTGTAATATTAATTCCATAGGCGCGGCTATAATAGCCGCGACGCCGCATAGAAGGTAATTAACGACAGGAGTTAAACCTATAATGGAATAATTTATTATTGGAAACTTCAATAACGCGTCAACTATCCCTATCCAAAAGCCAAAGTTAACTAAAAACAATATAAATAAATACCTTAATATTCTATGGGTAAACTTAAGGGGCGTTTTGTACCTTCTTTTGAATTGTTTTACGCTCAAAAAGGTCATTGCGGCAATAAACGCAGCCAATCCCAATAAATAATAATGTCCGTCTAATAGCTTTAGAGCGTTAGTTATGCCCAATAAAGCCGCAAACGAAGCAACGCTCCATATTGCCAGCTTCAAAAGAAGAGACTTCTTGATATTAATAAAATATTCGGGTATATGATACGCGCTTAATTGGTAGTGCTGGACTAATTGATACGAGCAAAAAACAGCCGCTAAAGCGGCGGTCGCGCTAATAATCAAAGCTAAGGCCATCTTTCCTCCCCCAAAAATCTTTCACAATGCTTAATAAACAGCAGGCTTTTTTGCCTAAACGCAAAGTGCCCCGTGTCCCTTATAATCACAAGCCTGCTGCCTTTTATAAGCCTATTCATCTTCCTTGCCATATATAACGGCGTTTCGGTATCGTTTTGCCCCCAAATAAGCAAAGTGGGCGCCTTTATGTGCTTTAACAGCTTGGTCTGGTCGTAATTGACCGCTTTAACAAAGGTTGCGCGCATTACTCCCGAAGCGGCCTTGTAGTCGCTTGAGCCGTATTTGGATAAATCCTTTTTTAACCTTTTGGCGATTTTATACTTTATGACATCTATGTAATACTTAAGTTTTTTGCGTTTTTTTATCCCCGCGCTTGAAGTTAAAATTAGTTTGTCTATTATTTCTGGATATCTATACGCAAGCTCTATCGCCACCCGTCCGCCGAAAGAATGAGCTATTATATGCGTTTTATCTATGTTATTGGCCTTTAAAAACTCATAGACTACTTGGGCGTAGTCTTGGACGGAAAAAGGATAAGGAGGCGGCGGGCTCTTGCCGAAGCCGCAAAAATCGATTGCCGTTACCGCGTAATTTTTTTTGAAATAATCAAAAACGGCTTGAAAGGATTCCAAACTTCCTCCCCAGCCGTGCAGTAACAGAATATTTTTTTCTTTTGAATTAGATTTTATGTAGTTAATTTTTATATCAAGATTGGTCATACCGCCACATTATTAACGCGTCTTCTTGGTCGTTGTAGTATCTTTTTCTTACGCCCTCTGTTACAAAGCCCAAAGACTTGTAAAGATTAATGGCGGCTGTATTGCTGATTCGAACCTCTAAAGTAATTTTTTTGATTCCTATGTGTTTTAGATAGTCTAACATATATATTATTAGCTGTCTGCCTATACCCTGTCTTCTACGCTCCGGGCAGACGGCAATATTGTCCAAATGCGCCTCGTCAAAGATGACCGTCAATACCGCGTAGGCTAATATTTCCGTCCCGTCAGTATAGACGAAAATCCTTGATATTCCGCTTGATAAAACGTCTTTAAAATTTTGCTCGCTCCAAGCGTCGTCTCCAAAGCACTCTTGCTCTAAAATAAAAATTTTTTCTAAATCTTCTTTGGTCGCCTGTCTTATCATAGATCCTTTTGCGCCTGCGGAAGTTGGATGTATAAAGGCTCCAATTGTGAGCTTTCGACTGACTTTCGGTCTTGCGACATTATTTTTTTGATGCCCGCTTTGCAATCGTTGATTAAGTATATCTTAAAGTTATCTTTTTTTACGGGCAAATCAAAGTCGGCGGCAACCAGCGCAGGCTCGTCAATTAGATCCAAAAAGCGTTCAAACTCTTGTCTTGACATTACCTTGGGAGACAAAAGTTCTTTGAGCGAGCTATTTAGGTTTAAGTAAACGGCAGTATAAACTTGCGAATTTCCGCTCGCTTGGGCGCTGATTATTGTATCGCCTAAAGCGCTATATATATTATATGCGAACATCTCCAAAGAGTTGAAAGGGATTATCTTAATGTCTTTGATATACGAAAAAACTTTGGCCGTGGTTACTCCTATTCTTATGCCGGTAAACGAACCGGGACCTACATTGACGCCAATATAATTTATTAAATCCCAATCCTTGCCTTGCATCAGCCTTTGGATTGCGGGCATTAAGGTTACCGAGTGCTGCAAAACGGATTCGTCAAAAAAATAAAGCTCTTGGCCTTGGTATTCGCCCACGATTTCCAGGTGTTTTCGGGCTGTGTCTATGGTTATATAGTTCATTTTATTTCCACCAGTCTTGTGTTTTGATCAATGTAGGAAATATCCACGGTGTAAGTTATATCCCTTAAAATATCTTGGACCTTGTCCGCCCATTCTATAACGGTTACCGCCGTTTCTTTTCCTATATATTCGTCAAAACCCGCCTCAAGCGCCTCTGACGAGTCGGATAACCTATACATATCAAAGTGGTATAAATCCAATTTTTCGCCTTTGTATTGCCTAAACAGCACGAAAGTGGGGCTTAATACGGGCGCCGTTACGCCTAAACCAGCCGCCAAGCCTTTGGTAAAGACAGTTTTTCCCGCGCCTAACTGGCCGTTGAGGGTGATTACATCCCCGCCTTTTAGTCCGGCCGCCCATTTTTTTGCCAAATCGAAGGTTTGCTCCCAACTTGTAGTCTTATATCGCATAAGCCTAATTATAACAGATGATGAAATTTAGGGCAAATATTAAAAAAAAGGGGAATAAAATCCCCTTTTGGTCAATCGATTTATAAATTTTTATTTGCAGTATTGCGCTTGAAAATCCTGCTCGGACATGGTGGCAAGAGTGATGCAATTAATCAAGCACATCAAAACGGGAATAAAAGTCCAAACAAATAATATGGACAGCACAAAAGCGCCAATTCTCTTTAAGTAAATCTTATGAATAGCGATGCCGCCTAGGCAGAACAACGATATTAGAGCCAATACCAGCGCGATTTCTTTTGATAAGCCCGAAGTAGCCTTTTGAGGACCGTTGGCATAAGTATTAATATGGCTATTATAGGTATTGTTATAAGCGCCTTGTTGGTTATATGTTCCTTGACCGCTTTGATTGGGCTGGGTATCAAAGGAAAAGCCGTAAGTGTATGTCTTGTCTTTGCCCTGAATAGAGATGTTAAAACCGCGGCCTTTGTTTTCGGTATCGGTGGATTTTAGACCGACGCCGCAGTGGTCGCAAAAGTTTTGGTTGGGCTCTAAAGGCGCGCCGCAATTGGGGCATTTTAAAGCTTCTAAGGCCATTTTTGTACTCCCAAAATTATTTCGACAGATACTATTATATTGTATAAATATGGCTATGACAAGCATAATTATTTAAAACTTGATTAAGATAGGATTAAAAAATAATGAGAAAAATTACATACGACCGCCAGGCCGCGCTGGATTACGCGCGCAGGTGGGCATTTTCGCGCAATCCTAAATATTACGACTTTTCGAACTTGGGCGGGGATTGCACCAATTTTATCTCTCAATGCGTTTTTGCGGGAATTAACGTAATGAACTATACGCCCGTAACGGGCTGGTTTTATATATCCGCGTCTAATCGAACGGCGTCCTGGACTTCGGCGGAATTTTTTTATAAGTTCATTGTAAACAATAAAAGCGTAGGCCCTCAGGCGATTGAGACCGATATATACGACATCATAGAAGGCGATATAATTCAGTTGAGTTTTAGCGATAATATTTTTTCGCATTCTTTGTTCGTGGTGTCTATTTATCCCGAGATAACTGTGGCCACGCATACCTATGACGCCTACGATAGACCGCTAAACACTTACGTATATGACAAGATTAGGTTTTTGCATATTACGGGCGGCGCAAAGTATTGATAAAAGTGCGTATGATTGTTATTATTGGGCATTTGTGGTAACATATAATTATATAAATACCCTATTTTTTAAAGGAGAATGAAATGATCTTAGTTACAGGCGGCACGGGCTATATAGGAAGCCATACGGCAATCGAGTTGATTAAGGCAGGCTATGAAATTGTCATAGCGGATAATCTGTCCAATTCTAAAATAGAGGCATTAAACAGAATAAAACTGATTACCGGTAAAGACGTTAAGTTCTATCAAGTCGATTTATTGGATAAAGAAGGGCTCGAAAAAGTTTTCAGCGAGAACGATATTACCGACGTGATTCATTTCGCAGGCCTAAAAGCCGTAGGCGAATCAGTTTCCATTCCGCTAAGATATTATCACAACAACATAACGGGCACTATTTATTTGCTGGAAACGATGAAAAAATACGGCGTAAAAAATATAGTGTTCTCATCCTCGGCGACAGTTTATGGCGTGCCCGAAACCGTTCCGTTAAGAGAGGACGCGCCGCTTGGAGCTACCAATCCATACGGCAGGACAAAGCTGTTTATTGAATATATTTTAAAGGATCAGAATTTAGCCGATCCTTCGCTTAATGTGGCGATTTTAAGATACTTTAACCCTATAGGCGCGCATGAGAGCGGGCTTATAGGCGAAGACCCCAACGGCATACCCAACAACTTAGTGCCTTATATAACCCAGGTCGCCGTAGGCAGATTGGCTAAACTGAGGATATTCGGAAACGACTACCCTACCCACGACGGAACGGGCGTAAGGGATTATATCCATGTTGTCGATTTGGCTCTGGGACATATAGCGGCGCTGAAAAAACTTGCCTCCAATCCCGGCGTGGTCATTTACAATCTAGGCACGGGCAAGGGTTACAGCGTGCTCGACGTGGTAAACGCGTTCTCTCAAGTGGTAGGTAAACCTATTCCCTATGAGTTTGCGCCCCGCCGTCCGGGCGACGTAGCGGCAACATTTGCCGATCCTACTTTAGCCAAAAAGGAATTGGGCTGGGAAGCAAAATACGACTTAATCAAAATGTGCCAAGACAGCTGGAACTGGCAAAAAAAGAATCCCAACGGACTTGAATAATAAAAGGCTCGCCAAAAAAGCGAGCTTTTTTAATTATCTGTTTTATTCTTTTTGGTTTTTAGATAGGATACAAGTAAACAAATCAATGAAAATACTATATATACGCTGAAAATCACAATGCAAAATATACTGTCGGCGTAGTTATTAATTGCTCCTTTATCGTATAAAGCCATAAGAATTATTAATACAATAAGGCCTAATATGAAATATATTAATGACGCGATTAGGTAAAAATTCAATCTCTTATTTGCCTTCATAAAACCTAGATGCTTTTTATAATTATATTTATTTTCTCTTTATATTTTCGCCTTAATTTTTTTTACTTAATACAACTTTTTACTTGTTATGAGTATATGTTAAGATATTTTATATATACTGTCAAGAAAATAAAAAAAGCCCTGTTTTTTAACAGGGCTTTTGATTAGTCTTAATTTAAATTAGTTTCTAGGGTTCTTAATGTTGGCTTGAGCTGCTGCCAGTCTTGCGATAGGAACTCTGAAAGGCGAGCAGGATACATAGGTTAGTCCAACATTGTGGCAGAATTCTATCGTGGAAGGATCGCCGCCGTGTTCGCCGCAGATACCTAGTTTGATGTCGGGACGAACGGATTTACCCTTTTCAACGGCTATCTTGACGAGCTGGCCTACGCCTTCGGTATCGAGTTTTGCGAAAGGATCGGACTCGAATATCTTCTTAGCATAGTAATCTTCCAAGAACTTGCCGGCGTCGTCTCTGCTAAAGCCGTAGGTCATTTGGGTTAGGTCGTTAGTGCCGAAGGAGAAGAACTCGGCGCTCTTAGCGATCTTGTCGGCGGTGATAGCCGCTCTGGGAACTTCTATCATCGTTCCTACCAGATACTTAAGCTCTACGCCGCTTTGAGCTATGATTTCGTCCGCGGTTTTTACTACAACGGCTTTTACATATTCAAGCTCTTTTACGTCGCCTACTAGAGGTATCATGATTTCGGGAACGACATTGATGCCCTTTTCTTTCTTAACTTCGATAGCAGCCTCTATAACCGCTCTGGTTTGCATTTCTGCGATTTCGGGATAGGTTACGCTCAAGCGGCATCCTCTGTGACCAAGCATGGGGTTGAATTCATGCAAGGAGTCGATGGTTGCCTTGAGCTCGTCGTATTCAAGACCCATTTCCTTAGCCAAATCTTTAATGTCTTGAGGATCGGTAGGCAAGAACTCGTGCAACGGAGGATCCAAGAATCTGATAGTAGCGGGACGGCCTTCCAATGCCTCGTAAATGCCCTTGAAGTCGTTCTTTTGCATAGGCAACAGTTTTGCCAACGCTTTTCTTCTGGCCTCTTCGGTCTTAGATACAATCATTTCGCGCATAGCGGGTATGCGGTCATGGTCAAAGAACATGTGCTCGGTTCTGGCTAGACCAATACCTTGAGCGCCAAACTTAACGGCTTGAGCGGCGTCGGCGGGGTTATCGGCGTTAGCGCGAACTTGCAACGCGCGATATTTGTCAGCCCATTCCATAATGGTAGCAAAGTCGCCTGTTACGGCTGCGGGCTCTGTAGGTATAGCTTCGCCGTAAACATAACCGGTGCTGCCGTCTAGCGAAATGGGATCGCCTTCTTTATATACTTGACCGTTTACGGTAAATATCTTCTTTTCTTCGTCAACCTTGATGTCGCTGCAGCCTGCAACACAGCAAGTGCCCATACCTCTTGCGACAACGGCCGCGTGGGAGGTCATACCGCCTCTAGCGGTCAAGATACCCTCGGAAGCGTACATACCTTCGATGTCTTCCGGGCTGGTTTCAAGTCTTACCAATACAACCTTCTTGCCTGCGTTCTTCCAAGCGACAGCGTCTTCAGCGGTGAAGACTACAGCGCCGCTGGCTGCGCCGGGGGAAGCGGGCAAGCCTTTAGCTATGGGCTTAGCTTTCTTTAGCGCGCCGGGCTCGAATTGAGGATGCAACAGCGCGTCTAATTGTTTGGGATCTATCTTTAACAAAGCTTCTTTTTCGGTGATTAGTCCTTCTTTAACCAGGTCAACGGCAATCTTTAAAGCGGCCTTAGCCGTTCTCTTGCCGTTACGGGTTTGAAGCATGTAGAGTTTGCCGCGCTCGATGGTGAATTCCATATCTTGCATGTCTTTATAGTGGTTTTCGAGCTTCTTAGCGATTTCGGCAAATTGATTATATATAGTGGGTTGTTGTTCTGCCAATGTGTCTATGGTTTGAGGAGTGCGGATACCTGCAACAACGTCTTCGCCTTGAGCGTTCATTAGATATTCGCCGTAGAGTTTGTTTTCGCCCGTGGAAGGGTTACGAGTAAACGCAACGCCCGTTCCGCTGTCTTCGCCCATATTGCCGAAGACCATGGCTTGAACGTTAACAGCCGTGCCCCACCAGCTAGGTATATCGTTTAGACGGCGATATACGATAGCTCTGGGATTTTCCCAAGATCTAAATACCGCTTGAACAGCTTCGATTAATTGAGCGGAGGGATCTTGAGGGAAGTCCGAACCGAGACCTTCTTTGTATAGCTTTTTAAACAAAGCTACGATTTCTTTTAAGTCATCGGCGGTTAAATCGGTGTCTTGTTTGTAGCCTTTTTCTTCTTTAACTTGGTCTAGGATGCGTTCGAACTTAGACTTTTCTAAGCCCATAACAACGTCCGAGAACATTTGAATAAATCTGCGATAAGAGTCGTAAGCGAATCTTTCGTTGTTGGTTAACTTTGCAAGGCCCAAAACGGTTTCATCGTTTAGACCGAGATTGAGAATCGTATCCATCATGCCGGGCATGGATGCGCGGGCGCCGCTGCGAACGGATACCAATAAGGGATTGTTGACGTCTCCGAACTTTTTGCCTTCGATTTTTTCCAATTCATGTAATGCGGCAAAAATTTGTTCTTTGATTTCGTCTGCGATAACTTGACCGTCTTCGTAATACTTGGTGCACGCTTCGGTCGTTACCGTAAAGCCTTGGGGAACGGGCAAGCCTAGATTGGTCATTTCGGCCAAGTTTGCGCCCTTGCCGCCAAGGAGTTCTCTCATAGAGCCGTTGCCTTCTTTAAAAAGGTAAACATACTTATGTGCCATTTTATCTCCTTCCTTTAAGTTTTGCGTTAAAAATTTCCAGATACATTTTAACAAATTTGCCTATATAAGCCAAATGATTTAGGCTTTAAACGCTCTTTATTTAGAGAGTTTGTTTACAAGTTTTAGATCGATTCTGCCCTTTTCGCTATCTATCTTTATGACTTCGACTATTACTTCGTCGCCCACGTTGACCACGTCGGTAACTTTCTTGACGCGTTCAGGCGCTAATTTGCTTATATGAATCATGCCTTCTTTTCCGGGCGCGATTTCTACTATTGCGCCAAAGTCTAACACGCGTGTGACATAGCATTGATATTGGAAGCCGATTTCGGGCTCTTCTGTTATAGCCAAAACTTTGTTCTTGGCAAGCTCTGCAAGAGCAAGATCGGTAGAGGCTATCATAACCTTGCCTTCTTCTGTTATATCGATCTTGACGCCGGTTTCGTCTATAATCTTGTTGATGACTTTGCCGCCTTTGCCTATTACGTCGCCGATCTTATCGGGCGAAATCTCAAAGCTGATAATCTTAGGCGCGTATTTGGAAAGTTGAGGTCTGGGCGCGGGCAGGACTTCAAGCATTTTTTGAAGGATATATAATCTGCCTTGTCTTGCTTGCTCCAGCGCTCTTTCCAAAATTTCTTTGTCGATACCTTTTATCTTTATATCCATTTGAATAGCGGTGATGCCTTGGGATGTTCCCGCTACCTTAAAGTCCATATCGCCCAAAAAGTCTTCCAAGCCCTGAATATCGGACAGGATAGCCACTCTGTTGGTAGCCTCATCTTTTATTAAGCCCATCGCGATACCGGCTACGGGCGCTTTTATGGGAACGCCTGCGTCCATTAGAGCTAGACACGAGCCGCATACGCTGGCTTGGGATGTCGAGCCGTTTGAGCTTAGAATTTCGCTGACCGTGCGAATAGCGTAAGGGAATTCGTCCTCGGACGGTAAAACGGCTTCAAGAGCCCTTTCAGCCAAAGCGCCGTGACCGATTTCTCTTCTGCTGGGGCCTCTTAAAGGCTTAGCTTCGCCCGTGCAGTAAGGCGGGAAGTTGTAGTGGTGCATATATCTTTTGAAGCTTTCTTCGTCCAAGCCTTCTAATTTTTGAACGTCGCTGATAGTGCCCAAAGTGGCCGTCGATAGAGCTTGAGTTTGGCCTCTGGTAAATACAGCGCTGCCGTGAACTCTGGGCAAAATAGAAGTTTCGCACCAGATAGGTCTTATTTCGTCAGGCTTTCTGCCGTCCGGTCTGATGCCGTAGTCCAAAATCTTAGCTCTGACCTTTTCTTTGGTCATTTTATATAAGACGTCGCCTATTTCGCGGGCTTTGTCGGGGAAGATATCTTTAAAGTGTTCCAAAACATCGGCTTTTACGCGGTCTTCGTTAGCTTGCCTTGTGGCTCTGTCAAAAGTGTCCAAAGCCTCGTCCAACATTTTGTCCGCGTATTCTCTGACAGCTTGATTGATTTCTTCGGGGATTGTATAATATTGAACTTCTTTTTTGGGTTTGCCGATTTGCTTTACGATGTCTTCTATAAAGCTGACAATTTTTTTGATTTCTTCGTGGGCAAACATTATGCCGTCAATCATAACCTTTTCGCTGACTTGGCTTGCGCCCGCCTCTACCATCATTATCGCGTCTTTGGTGCCGCTGACATAGACGTGCATTAATGATTTTGAGCGCTGTTCGGTGTCAGGATTGATTACGTATTGACCGTCAACATAGCCCACTACTACCGAGCCGGTAGGTCCCAAGAAAGGAATGTCCGAGATAGACAACGCGATAGAAGAGCCTATCATGGCGAATACTTCGGGCGGGATATTGGTGTCAACGGACAAGGCCGTGCAAACTACCGCCACATCGTTAAAGAAACCTTCGGGGAAGAGCGGTCTTATAGGTCTGTCTATAAGTCTGCTGGTTAAAATCGCTTTGTCGCTCGCTCTGCCTTCGCGTTTTTTAAATCCGCCGGGGATTTTTCCCACGGCATACATTTTTTCCTCAAAATCTACGCCCAAGGGGAAGAAGTCGATGCCTTCTCTAGGCTCGGGCGACATTGTTACGTTTGTCAAAACAACGGTGTCGCCGCATCTGACGATGCAAGAACCGTTGGCTAGTTCGGCATATTTTCCTGTTTCTACTATTACCTCTTTGCCGCCTATTTCTGTCTTAAATACATGTCCTAATTGCATATCTTACTGCTAATCCTCCAAAAATAAGGGCGAAAACCGCCCTTATAAAACAATTATTTTCTGATATCGAGTTTTTCTATAATATCTCTGTAACGATTGATATCGATTTTTTTGAGATAGTTAAGAAGCTGCCTTCTTTGACCGACCATCTGCAATAGTCCGCGTCTGGAGTGGAAGTCTTTTTTGTGAACCTTGAGATGTTCGTTTAGGTGATTGATTCTGTAAGTTAAAAGAGCTATTTGAACTTCGGGAGAGCCCGTGTCGCCTTCTTTGCGGGCGAATTGAGAAATGATTTGTTGTTTGGTTTGCTTATCCATTTTTTAACCTCCAAGGATATTAAAATAAGCCAAAAACCTAGTATAGCGCGGAGTAGGCCGCTAAACCAAGTTTTGGGTATCTGCTTTAGTATAGCATACCAGTTTTAAGATGTAAATTAAATATTCGGTTATATCGTCCCAAAACCTAGGCTTAATAATTATTGTTGGCTATTTTGTATCAAAAAATAACTGTTTGTGCCTAGATAACATCTCGTCAAAGCGGGCAATATAGTCCTCTATAAATTTTACATTGGCGCTGCGCTCTATCCTGCCGCCGCCCATTAACCGTTTGCTGATTGCTCCCGCGCCGCAAGCTATGACCGAAACGCTTTCTTCCATAGTGTCTATGTTGTTAATGCATTGCGTTCCGGGTTTGCAGTAGCCCGTGTTTTCAAGATTGCCTATCATATTTTTCTGGCGGTATAGATAATACGGCGTATATCCTGCTTGAGTTAACTTTTCATAAGCGTAATCTACCATTTTCACGGCGTCGGCATAGTATTGTAAAGGACGCTGTTTTAAGGTTGAACCGCTCTTTAGGCTCAAAGTATGCGCCGTTATATTGTCGGGGGATAAATCCAAAGTCTTATGGATAGTATCGCAAAAGCTAGAATAATCGTCGCTCGGCAAACCCGCGATTAGATCCATATTGATAATAAAGTCATAGTTTCTTGCCAGTTCAAAAGCGGTATAAATGTCCTCTACCAGATGCCCGCGTCCAATGGTATTTAGGACTTCTTGATTAAAGGTTTGGGGGTTAATGCTTATTCTGGTAACTTTATGAGCTTTTAATAAGTCAAGTTTTTCTTTGGTTATGGTATCAGGTCTGCCCGCCTCTACAGTAAACTCCAATGTATCCTTGGGGATTGCCGATAAGATTTTATCCAACTGTTCTATATTAATAGAAGTGGGCGTGCCGCCGCCTACATAAACCGAGCGAATGTAGAGATTCAAGGATTTTATTAAATCCAGGCAATATTCTATCTCTCGGCTCAACAGTTCGGCGTAATTTCCAATAAGATGTTCGCATTTTTTTAGCTCGGAAGAAATAAAAGAACAATAGCTACACCTGGTAAGGCAAACGGGAATATTTACGTATAAATTGACCGCTTTTTCGTCTTTTTTATAGATGCCTTTTTGAGCCTCAATAATTTGAGATAATAATTTGAGTTTCTTGGGCGATATATCAAAAGTCTTTTCTAGCTCTTGAGATATATTTTCCTGCAAAACGCCGTTTTCCAGCAACTCATAAGCCAGTTTGGTGGGGCGGATTCCGGTAAGGCTTCCCCACGGCATAGATAAACCTGTAGTATGCTTTAGGGCTTTGTATAGAGAATGTTTTGCAAATCGTTTTAGATATTTAAAGTATTCCAAAGAGCCTTTATTATATGAAAAAGGCTCGGCGTCAAAAAACTCTTGATTACCTATTATTGTTTTATTTTGGACTTCTTGGCCGATGAAAGATATTTCCTGATCAATAAAAATATCGGACGATTGTCCGCGCTTATAGTCTTTAAAAAAAAGCCTGATTATATCTTCCGTTTCGGGCAAAAGTTCGGGTATGTTTATATTATACATAAGGGTTGTATTCTTTCTCGTGTTTTAATGTGGTAGGCTCGCCGTGACCGGGATAAACCGTATAGTCGCCTTCTAAATTAAATAAATTTTTTATTGACTGCAATATCTGCTCATAGTTCCCGCCCGCCAAATCCGTGCGGCCGATATTCTCTCTAAACAGAGTATCCCCCGAAAAGATACAATTATCTATAACGTAGCAAACGCAGCCTGGCGTGTGTCCGGGGGTGTGAATGACTTTGACTTTTATATCATCAAAATCCAAAGTTTCGCCGCCTGTCAATAAAACATCCGCGCTAAAAGGCTTGACGGGATAGCCGAATCTGGAGCCGTAATTCTTTGAAGTATCTAACATATCGGCGTCGGCTTGGTGAATATATATGGGGGCTACGCCTTTAAATAAATGCCCGAGCGCTATATGGTCAAAATGCCCGTGGGTTAATAAAACGGCTTTTAATTCTAAATTATTAGCCGTCAAATACTCTTGGGCTTTTTGGTAAAACCTTTCCGTTCCCGAAGGATCTATAAAAATAGCGCTTGAATTTTGGCTTATTATATAAAAATTGCTTCCGACTAAATTGGTTACTATGGTTTTTATTTGCATACTTCTATTATTAATTAGTTATTCTTCTTACTTCGCTGACTTCTTCCAGTTGTTTTAACTTGCTGAATAATAAATCAAGATCAGATATCTTTTCCACTCTAACGGTTACGTTCATTATGGCTTTGCCCGCTTTGGAAATGCGCGCGTTGATGGCGCCTATTGAGAGCTTTTGTTCGGCAAAGACATTGGACACCTTGGCGAGCAAGCCCGCGTGGTCGTTGGCTATTATTTGGACATTGGCGAAGAACTTGGATTCGCCTTTTGACCATTCGACCTCGATTAGACGCTCCTGCTCCATAGATTTTATGTTAGGACAGGTGTCGCGGTGAACAACGATTCCCCTGCCTCTTGATATAAAGCCGATAATTTTATCCCCGGGCACGGGCGTGCAGCACTTAGCCATTCTAACGAGCAAATCTTTTTGTCCTTTGACCGTAACGGCCTCATGGTGTTCGCCCACATCCGCGTTGACTTTAAACTCGCGCGACTGAGTGATTTGCTCTTTTTTATAAAAATCTATTAGTTTGAGTATTACTTGACTGGACGATATTCCCCCGTAGCCGACCGCCGCATACATATCTTCCAGCGAAGTCAATGAAAGCTTTTGCATTACCGTGTCCAGCCAGGGCTGCTTGAATAGCTGAGTGTAGGTAAAACCCCTTCTCTTGAGTTCGTTTTCGATTATGTCCTTGCCGAGCTTGATGTTTTCCTCCTTCATTTCTTTTTTGAAGAAAGACCTAATCTTTGCCTTTGCGGCCGAAGTTTTAACGATTTTTAGCCAGTCTCGAGAAGGGCCTTTTGAGTTGGCGCTGGTTATGATCTCCACATAATCGCCCGTTTGAAGCGGGGTGTGAAGCGGAACTATTTTGCCGTTGATTTTGGCGCTGACACATCTGTTGCCTACATCGGTGTGGACATTATACGCAAAGTCAATGGGGGTAGAACCCTCGGGCAAGACTATGACATCGCCTTTGGGCGTAAATACAAATACTTGTCCGCTGTATAAATCGACTTTTAGGGATTCTAGAAACTCTTTTGAGCTGCCCAGCTCGTTTTGCATGTCCATGACTTCCCTAAGCCAGCCTATCTTGATGTCGAAGTCGTTGGACTTGCCGCGGTTTTCTTTATATTTCCAGTGCGCAGCAACGCCGTATTCGGCTATCTTGTGCATTTCGTAAGTTCTGATTTGGATTTCAAAAGGCGAGCCGTAATTGGTCATAACCGTTGTATGCAGGGATTGATAGTTGTTGGGCTTGGGCACGGCTATATAGTCCTTAAATCTGCCGGGCACGGGTTTCCAATAGGTATGGATCTTTCCCAAGACTTCGTAACAGTCGCTTACGGTTTTGACTATTACGCGCACGGCGGTTAAGTCGTAAATCTGCTCAAAGGTCTTGTGCTGGGTTACCATTTTGCGATAAATGCTGTAAAAATGCTTGGGTCTGCCGCTTACTTCGCCTTCAATATTGAGTTCGTTAAGAATTTCGACGAGCTGTTTGATTATTTTGTTGACCATCTCTTGACGCTCGGCGCGTTTTAGGCTGACTTCTTTTACCAGCTCTTCGTAAATCTCTCTGTGCATAACCTTAAGGCACAAGTCCTCAAGCTCGCATTTTATATACGATAGACCCAGCCTTCCGGCTAAGGGAGCGTAAATTTCCAAGGTTTCTTTGGCGATAATTTGCTGGCGCTCATATGTCAAAGCGGCGATGGTTCGCATATTGTGCAGTCTGTCCGCAAGCTTGATTAAAATTACGCGGATATCCTTAGCCATAGCGAAAAACATCTTGCGGAAGTTTTCGGCCTGCTCTTCTTCTTTGGACTTAAAGACGATTTTATCCAGCTTGGTTACGCCTTTTACTAACTCGCAAATCTCTTCGCCAAAGTCTTTTTTTAGATTTTCTTCTGAAATCGAAGTGTCTTCCAAGACATCATGCAGCAAGGCGGCGCAAATCGTGGCGATATCCATTCCCAAGTCAATTAGAATATCCGCTACGCCCATGGGGTGCGTTATATATGGCTCGCCCGATTCTCTCTTTTGTCCTTCGTGAGCTTTCCAGGCAAATTCTAAGGCGTTCTCCAGCGTCTTGCTTTCCGCCGGATAATAGTGCCTCATCTTAGATATAAGTTCTTCTTTTTTGTCAGCGATATCGCTCAATTATCCACCTGCTGTCTTATATAATTTAATATAGTAGAGTCTTCCAAATTGGCCCTTTGAGTTTTGTCGGGATAGATGCAAAAATCCTGCCAATCTACCTTTAACAAGCCCAGCTCCAAAAATACCACCAAGCAAAACATAAGCTGCTTATAGCTTATTATGCCGTCTTTTACATAATCGTAAAATGCGGCGAAGAAGTTGTCCTGACCTTGATTGCATTTTTGCAGCATTGCGTATGCCCGCACAAAGCTCTCTCTTTTTGCGCTCAACCCCTCAAAAATCTTTCTGTCTGCGGGGCGGTCTAGGATATAGACTTTCGCATCGGTCTTTTGATTTATATATGATATAGCCTGGTCGCTTACAGGTTTTTCCAAAAAGATTATTCTGTCAAAACCGCCGAAATCTATATCAAAGTCGCTTCCTATGGTTATGCGGTTGTAGTTGTTGGGCGTCGTGGAGTAAATATAATTATGGACAAAATAGTCCGTAATGACGCCTTTTTCCAGCGCGGTTTTGTAAGAATTAAAATCGTATGTCAGCACCAGCGTGCCGTATAATCTTTCATAGTCAATTACCTTGCCTAAATCGTCTTCTTTGATTATATCATATTTTGGCGGCTGATTACTATTATAGATTAACAATTTCAATGCCTGCGCGTGTATCTTGTCGGGGTTGGGAATCGAGTTAATGCGGGAGAAATTAATGTCTTTTAACATTATATTGGGATATTCTTTATTGCGGTATTTGTTGATAGAAAGTTCCACGCCCAGCTCAAAGTCCGCTTCCACATTCATCAGCTCTATAAATTTTCCGTAGCCAAAGCAAACTATGGTGTTTTCGTCGGGAGTTTGGGCTAATAGATGATTGCACTTGTTTTTCATAAACTCCGCGGTAAGAGAAGAAGTTTTTATTTTAAAAATAGGGCGCGGGTTTCCAAAGCCGTATGGCTCTAACAACTCAAGCTCCTTGATTAAATCAAGGCTTATTTGGCTTTCTTCTATCTCCAGGTCGTATAAGCTGTAAGGCAAAAACAGACTCTTGTCATATTTAGTTTTGATATATTCGTTTATGCGTTTTTTAAATTCTTCCAGGTGTTCTTTTTTCAAAGAAAAGCCTGCGGCTTGGGAATGTCCGCCATAGTCCAACATTATGTCGGATACGCTGCTTAAGACTTCGTAAAGGTTAATGCCCTCTATGCTGCGCGCCGTGCCTTTGAAACTGTCGCCTGAATCCACTAATAAAAAGGTCGGTCGGTGGTATTCGGTGCTTATCTGGGCCGCTAAAATGCTGGTCAGACCTTTTTCCCATTGCGCGTGATGCAAGATAATTGCGTATTGGTTAATTAGGTCTATTTCGCTGATTAAATCAAGCGCTTCGATTCGCAGTTCGTCGCAAATGTCACGGCGCTTTTGGTTGTCTAGACAGATATCCTTAATTATTTCCATTAATTTATGTCTGTCTTTTATGGTCAGCAGCTCAAACGCCCTGTTAGCGTCACCCATTCTGCCGGCCGCGTTGATTCGGGGAGATATTTTATAGGCTAAATCGGACGAAGTTATTTCGGCGGTTAGGCCTAAATATTGGCAAAGCATCTTCAGTCCTATATTGACTTGGTCGGAGTTTATTTGTTTTAACCCCAAAACCACAAGACTGCGGTTTTCGTCCACAAGCGGAACCAAATCGGCTACCGTAGCCAGCGCGCATAAGTCATAATACTTAGACGCCGCGCGGAGTCCGCCTAACGCTTGGACAACTTTTAGCGCCACGCCTGTTCCGCAAAGCATATCAAAAGGATATTCTTGGCCTTTTAGCTTGGGGTTGACTACGATACACTGAGGAAGCTCTTGGGGGACTTCGTGGTGGTCGGTTACTATGACATCCACGCCCAAATCTATAATCAATTCGACTTCCTCGTGCGCCGAGATACCGCAATCGCAGCTGATTATAAGATCGGGCATGCAGTTTTCTATAATCTTGATAAGCGCTTCTTCGTTTAGTCCGTAGCCGTCGTTGTGGCGGTCGGGAATATATGGATATACATTTACGCCGTGGTTAGCCAAATAATCGGACAAAATCGCGGTAGCGCAAATCCCGTCCACGTCGTAATCTCCGTAAATAACGACCGTTTCGTTGTTTTGCATGGCAAAGTAAAGCCTTTCGACAAGCTCGCGCATGCCGCTTAATAAAAACGGTTCGTGTAAATTTAATTCTGACGGATAAAGAAATTTTTTGATTTGATCTTCAGTATGATAGCCTCTTGCGGTTAAAATTTTTAAAACGACATCTGACAGCCCGAAATTATTGTAGGATACATCAACGGGCCGCTCCTCCCGCTTTTTAAAAATAGTGTTCATTATATTCTCGCCGTATTTTTTATACAATTATACGCTGAATGTATGATTTTGTAAAGATATAAAAAAGCGCCGCTTCAATCAGCGGCGCATGTTTTTATTTCCATATTTTGTTAAGCTTCTTTTACGGGTTCTTCCTTTATCTCGCTTCTTTTAGCCTTGGGCTTTTTGTTTAGCAACATCCAAACTGAAGGAGCCAAACATAGCGAGGAATACATACCCGAAATCAAGCCGATTATGATAGGCAACGCAAACTCTCTTATCGAAGGCACGCCAATAATAGCGAGGATAGTTATAGTAAACAGCGTAGTTAGCGAAGAGTTAAATGTGCGCCAGAAAGATTCCTTAATAGACTTGTTGGCCAATTCGACAGGAGTCAAGCCAACATTAAGAGGGTTCTTAGCATTTTCTCTTATTCTATCGAAAATAACCACAGTGTTGTTAATGCAGTAACCTATCAAGGTTATAATTGCCGCAATGAATGTGGAGTTGACTTCTATGCGGGTAAAGACCATAAACGCCAATACCACCAAGCTGTCGTGGAACAGCGCGACTACCGCCGCTAGACCGCTCTTAAACTCAAATCTTATGGTTATATATATAAGCATCAAAAGCAAGCTTACATATACCGCCGCCAAAGCAGCAAACAGCAATTCCGAGCTGACTGTTTGGGAAATAGTGGTCGAATCGGTAACGCTGCCTGCGTAAGGGTTTTCGATATCTGTCAGAGCTTCTATAAGCGCCGCTTTTAGATCGGAGGTTACTTGCTCCATATATTCTTCGTCGCCTATAGCCTTAAATCTAATCAATATGGACGCGTTTTCGTCCTCGCCTTGCATTTGAGCGCGAGAAATCTTTAGGTTATAACTATTGCCTTCGCTGTCTTTTAGGCTCTCTACTACTGATCTGATTTCGGCAAGCTTTTCGTCAAAATTTTCTTTGGTCAAAGCCGCGCCGTATTTGATTTCTATAGAGTAGCCGCCCTCAAAGTCTATGCCCAGGTTGAGTCCGATTTGAGGAATGAACAACAAGATAATACCTAGGAGAATAATAGCGCCCGAGGCGATGAAAAAGTATTTCCAGTGGTCAACTATATGCCAGTCTCTTTTGAATAATGATTGCTTCATACTTGCGCACCCCCGAGTTCTTCATTGAGCGCTTGCTTACGCTTAGCTTTTTTGTCGTCGTCTTCATCGGGGATTTCGACAACATCTGCTTCTCGTTTTAAATTATATACTGCGGGATTGAGTTTTTCTATTTTTAACATGTTTTTTAACAGCGCTCTTGTGATAACCAGCGAGCAGAACATGGAGATTATAACGCCGATAAGCCAGGTAATGCCGAAGCCTCTTACCGAGCCCGAACCTATAAAGATTAGCACGATAGCGGCTATAATCGTAGTTACGTTAGAGTCGATAATTGCGTTTAGCGATCTCTTAAAGCCCGCGCTCACCGAGGCGTTTATAGATTTGCCTAGTCTATATTCGTCTTTTATTCTTTCAAAAATAATTATATTGGCGTCAACAGCCATACCTATACTTAGGATAATACCGGCTATACCGGGCAAAGTTAATTGAACCCAAGGCAGAGCCCATAAGAAGAACAAATACAAAGACATAAAGGACAACAAAGACAACGAAGCCATTGCGCCCATAGCTCTATATAAGATGCACAAAAATACCAATATGCCCACAATGCCTATCGCGCCCGCAATTAAGCTGGTGGTCAACGCATTGGCGCCCAAAGTAGGGCTTACTACGCTGGATTCTATCAATTGAAGTTTTACGTCAAAAGCGCCCGCTACTATTTGCTTAGCCAGCATGTCCGCCGACTCGTAAGTAAAACGGCCGGTAATAACAGGCTTTCCGTTGTCAATAGCGGCTTCGATTGTGGGCGAAGAAATAACTTGACCGTTAACCACTATATCCAGGTTTTTGCCGATATTATTTTTTGTTATGTCGCCAAATTTTTTGGCGCCTACGGAGTCGAATATGAGCTGAACTACATAACCGTTTTCTTCGGTATATGCAGCGTAAGCGTCTCTAACAGTATCCCCCGTTAAAACAGTCTCTCCATTTAGTCTAAATTCCAATGTGGCGGGTTCGCCGATAACCTCAAATAATTTTTTGGGATTTTCGATATCGGGAACTTCTACGCGGATACGGGTTTCGCCCTCGCGGGTAACGGTGGCTTCCATATAACCCTTTTGGGTAATCATGTTGTGAAGACGGGTAACCGTTCCGTCCAGGCGGGAATCTAAGTTTGTGCGGTCAGGTTCGTCGTCCGCGATATCATAAACGGCATAAACGCCGCCTTTTAAGTCAATTCCGAGTTTAATGCCGCCCGCGAAAGACTTGAATTTGTAATTAGTCCACGGGATATCAAACGGCACTAAAGATAGGATTAACGCAATCGCAATAAAAAATGAGAATATGCTCAATTTTATTATTGCGCGCCTCTTATGCTTTTGCATACTAACTCCTTCTAATAATCTCGCACTAATTAATTATAAGTTTTTATATTTTATTAGTCAATCGATTATTTAAGTTCTTTCTAATATATTGACAGCTATGGCGCATTCGGTGCGCTTTTTTATGATTTCGCACATAACCTCCAGCGGTTTATTTAAGTCGCCGTTGTAGTTAAAATTATTCGCCGCGCAGCCGCCCGAGCAGTAATATTTTGCAAAACAGTTCTGGCACTTGGGCTTGGTATGTATATTGCTGTTTTGAAGCAGCGATCTTATGTTATTGTTTAGAGGCAACAAACTCGCGCCGTCCCAAGTGTTTAGGTCGCCCAAGACAAACTCTTTATTGCCCACAAATTGATGGCAAGGATATATCAGCCCGTCGGGAGCAACGGCCACATACTCGTTGCCTGCGCTGCACGCGCTTACGCGCTTTTTCTCGCAAGGGCCGCCCTCGAAGTCTATCATAAAATGGAAAAAGTTAAACCACTTGTCGCTCTTGCGGCGCTTTAAATACTCGCGCGCCAGCTTTTCGTATTCTTGCTTGATTTTTTCTATATGTTCTTCTCGGATAGCCAACGGATGTTCTTGGGGCAAGACTACGGGCTCGATGGAAATCTGGTCAAAGCCGTTGTCGTTTATGGATAAGACGTCTTCAGAAAAGTCCAGGTTATGCGCGGTATATGTTCCGCGTATGTAATACTCTCCCTCGCCTCTTATGTGTTTAAATTCTTGGGCAAATTTAAGCGCTTTTTGGTAGCTGTCCTGCCCGCCGGCAAATGTTCTGTGATAATTATGCACATCTTCTCTGCCGTCTATGCTGATTACCACATTGGACATATTTTGGTTGATAAAATCCAATTGGTCTTGGTTGAAAATTGCGCCGTTGGTGGTAATAGTAAAACGGAAGGTCTTGTTGGCTTTTTGAGCCTGCTCTTTGGCGTATCGGACTGTGGATTTTACCACATCAAAGTTAAGCAAGGGCTCGCCGCCAAAAAAGTCCGCTTCCAAATGACGCCTTGAGCCGCTGTGCGCGATTAAAAAATCAATGGCCTTATGGGCTATTTCTTCGCTCATATCCATAGCCTGTCCGCCGTAGGTGCCTTCTTTTGCAAAGCAATACTTGCAGCGAAGGTTGCACCTGTGGCTTATGTTTAAGCACATGGACTTGATATCGCCGTTATATGAAATTTCATCGGGTTTTGGAGGCGAGGAAAATATCACGCCCTTTTCTTTTAGGGCGTTAAGCTCATCAATCGCTTCTTGTATATCCCGGTCTAAAGGATATTCGGGCTCGATTTCGCCCGTTAATATTTTGCACGCCAAATAAGCGGGCTGGTCTATTAAAAAGACGCTCCCGCTTTCGCTGTCTAGCAAAAAATATTTGTCTAAGCACTCAAAAGCATGAACCATATAAACAAAAATATGCAGTAGCCTACTACTGCATCCTTTTTTTAGAGTTTTATAAAATTATTAAGTCTATTATAAGCACGCTTTAACTTTAGGATTGCGGGTTATTTTTCTGTCGCAATTTTGGTTAGCGACCGTGCAGCTGGTTTTGCAAGCGGATTGGCAGCTGGCTTGGCATTCGCCGCAACCTGTGTTCTTGCTTCTGTCGATTGTGTTTAGAGCGATAACTTTTATATGCTTCATGGTTCCCTCCTAAAATATATACTGATTATATACTAAAACGCCATATTTTTCAACTTATATTATATAAAAAGATTTTTGCGGGCTTAAATTTTCTCCTATTTAAAACGCATCAAAAAATACCGCTTAAAAAAAGCGGTATTTTGATGATAAAAAGAGGGGGATATTACTTTTTGCTTTTTACGTTTACAGCGAATATGCCGCAAATTATACCCATAATCGCGCCTGCGATGAGGTCAAACAAGATATTCCAGCCGAAAGTAAATTTGCCGTTCATGAGCGAGAAGATTAAAAACGCAGCGATTATGTAGATAACCCCAAGCAATAAACCCTTTTTCCAACCGTTAGACTTTTCTTTGAAGGCTATTATGCTGGACGCAAGCAGCGCCACGCCTTTGATTATTTGGTTGATTATATTTATTGTAGTGTCCGAAACGTCCACAAAGGTAATAATAAGCGCCATCAGCAAAATTAAAACTAGGCTAATAATAAGCGCTATTGTTAAGGCTTTTAATACCTCCAAATACATCGCGGACTTTTCGGGAGACTTGGTTTTTTCTTTTTTTATTTCTTTTTTTAGACTAAAACTCATAATGTTTCACCCTACATATAATTTATTTAGTATATAAAATATGCGGGGCCCGCGGCGATTATGATAAATAAAAACCGCCTTAATTGTTTAAGGCGGTTTTATTATTATTCAGTCTCAATTAAAGAAATCTGCTAATTAGACAAAAAAGCCCTTTAATCCATTTTGAAGTTAAGGTTTTTGAGAGGCTTTGCCATATCTACTTTTTTAATTATTTCTTCGCGCGGCATATTTTGACCGAACAACAGCGCGCCGTATATATCATACCATAATTCCGATAGCGATAGCTCGCCTTCTCTAATGTCTTCCATTACAAAGTCGTAGTTTAAAATCCGGCTGGCTTCTTCATTCCTGCCCAGCCTGTTTAAGCAAAAAGCCTTATAATACCTTATCCTGCCTGTTTTGGATATGGAGTCAGGCATATCGGCGCAAATATTGAGCCATTCTTCGTATTGCTCAGCCTGGATAAGCGTTTCAGCGCAATCCTTATATAAACTCAAATGTTGGTTTAACTTAATCACGGTTTTCATATATTCGGCGGCAATGTAGCTTTCACGGTAGATATTTTTATACAGCATCGCTATGTTTCTTAACGCCCACGCGTTAGGTTTTAAATCATAAGATTTTTGCCAATATTTTTGAGCTTTTTCAATATTGCCCAAACCGTATTCGATTACGCCTAGGTGGTAATATGAAAACCAGTTATTGCCTTTGGGATCTTGTAAAGATTTTTCTAACAACTCTTTAAAATATTCCGAGATCGCATAGCCTTTTGGGGCTAAATTTTCGTCTGTTTCTTCCAAGTAGCCGTTTTTTATTAAGTTTAAAAACGGCTGCTGTTCTTCGGTTATTGAATCCTCGTAAAACTCCAGCGTTTTGCTAACAGGAGGCAGGTTTTGAGCTTTGTTCTCAATGTTTTTTAACGCGCCCCAGCAGCCTGAACCGTATTGATAAACCTCCGCCGTTTTGAAATCTTGAAAAGTTATAGCTATCTTTCTTAATTCGGCGTCTATTCCTTCGGGGAAACGCTCGCGGAAAAATTCCTTTGCCGCGCCTACCGCTTGTGCGTAATCTTTTGAATGGGCTTTCTTTGCGG
>DATCJN010000012.1:0-5214 GCA_036562755.1 Clostridia bacterium
TTCCTATCTACTACTATGTCGATATCTTCATGATTAAGCCCGACATTAAAGGCTTCTTCACATCTCCTTTGGGATACAAGTTCTTCATGTATGCCGAAAAAGAAGCTGCTTAATTAAAAATAATAAAGTATAAATATGAAAAAAATCCTTTCCGTAAATTATGCGGAAAGGATTTTTTTATTGGTATCAATTTTCGTATGTTTATTTCATAAAATATATTACTCTTAATTTTAAGAGTAATGGAGCGCTTTATGGAATGGAAAGATTTAATACAGCCCGAGCTTTTGGCGCTAATGCCTTTTTTATACGGCGCGGGCGTGCTTATAAAAAATACGCCGTTTATAAAAGATTGGCTAATCCCTTATATTTTATGGGGGACGTCTATTATAATAACTATTATCTATTTTGCTCTTCAATTAAGGGCTAATTTTGACGGGGCTGCTTTCGCAGCCGCGCTGAGCCAAGCAACATTGCTGGCTTTTGCGACCGTAGGGGGCAATGAATGCATCAAACAAGCTACAGTCAAGAGGAAAGAGGATAATGGGCTCCATTTGCCTCCGGAAGAGCCCAAGGAGCAAAATGACCCTCCGGAAAATAAAGAATAAGGGAATAAAAAAAAGGGGCTTTTAGCCCCTTTTTTTATTTCTTAATAATAGATTAATTTTTTCTAACAAAAATTAATAACGGATTAAAAATAGATTAAAAATAAGAATACGAATATTTATATGATTGATTAAAGCATAAATTTCTGATATTGTCGTGTTATGAATATTATTGAAGTAAGAAATTTAGTTAAAACCTATAACGGCAGCTTAAAGGCTGTTGACGACATTTCTTTTGATGTCCCTCAAGGTCAATTGTTCGCTTTTTTAGGCCGCAACGGCGCGGGAAAATCCACTACTATTAATATAATCTGCACCACTTTGGCCAAAACCTCAGGCGAAGTATTTGTTAACGGTCTTAGACTGGGAAAAGACGACGAAAAAATCCGCCATAACATCGGCGTGGTATTTCAAAACGGCGTCTTGGACAAATTGCTTACGGTAAAAGAAAACATATTTACCAGAGCGGCTTTTTACGATATTCCTCAAAAAATCGTCCAGGAAAGGTTTGATAAGATAACGGAATTACTAGATATGAAAGACTTTATAAACAGAAGGTACGGCTCGATTTCGGGCGGCCAAAAAAGAAAAGCCGATATCGCAAGAGCCATAATAAATCAGCCCAAAATATTATTCTTGGACGAACCTACCACCGGTTTAGATCCTGCTACTAGGGTAAAGGTTTGGGAAATAATAGTTTATCTAATAAAAACCGAAGGTCTGACAATTTTCTTGACCACGCACTACATGGAAGAAGCCGATAAGGCGGATAATATCGCGATAATAGAACAGGGCAAGATAATTGTTCAAGGCACGCCTAACCAATTAAAAGAAAAATACACCTCGGACACCTTAAGGGTAATGCCCAAAAACGGAAAAATTCAACTAGCCCAAAAATTAACCGATTTAGGTTTGGATTTTGAATTTAAAGTTGACCAATTTATTATCAAAATCAAAGACTCTATGCACGCCCTGGTTATTCTGCAAGAGATTATGGAAGACATAAAAAACTTCGAAGTATTAAAGGGCAATATGGATAATGTATTTTTAAATGTAACTGGACAAAGTTTGACGGGGAATGGCAATGAAAAGTCGTAAAATGAAAAGTCTTGGCATATTGGTAAAAAGAAATATAAAATGTTACCTAAGAGAAAAGTCGAATATTTTTTATTCTCTTTTGACTATCATTATCATAGTCGGTCTATATATTTTATTTATGTCCAAAATATACACCGACGATATAAAAAGGAATTTGGAGCCTCTAGGCGCTACTAATTTTCAATGGCTTTCTGATAGCGTAATGCTCTCAGGCTTGATCCCTATCTTGAGCATCTCGGTTTCTTTAGTGGTTCTAAGCATAATCGTTACTGACAAAGAGAGCAAAATAACTATGGACTTTATGGTCGCTCCCATTGATAGAAGTATTTGGATGCTTAGTTATTTTGTTAGCTCTATTATCATTTGCGCCGTGGCGTCTTTTGGTATGGTGCTGTTATCCGACCTTTATTTATTTATAGTATCCGGCTACGCTCTTAGTTTTTTGCAGTTAATTAAAATATTCGGCATAGTTATTTTAGGCGTAGTTTTTGGCAATATTTTTATGTTGTTTATAATCTCTTTCGTAAAAACTTCTAACGGGGTGGGCGGCGTTGGAACGATTACAGGAGCTCTTCAAGGTTTTATTTCGGGCTGTTATATGCCTTTTGGAGTAATGCCTCAATGGCTAAATTATACATTATACGCGCTTCCTTTTGCTCAAATGTCGTCCTTAATAAGAAGCGTATATTTAGAAAAAGCCGAAACAGTTATGAACCTTAACTCACAAAGCGTGATGTTTTTGGAAGGTTGGAAAGATTTTTACGGCGTCAATCTTAAATACGGCGATTGGACAATGCCTTATTGGATAATGGTTATAATAATTTTAGGTTTTACAATATTTTTAGGCGTAATATCTGCGTATAGATTTATAAAAATGAAAGATAAATGATAAAAATGCGCTTTTTTTGCCTAAATCAACCAAATAAACGACCAAAAATTAACTTGATTTTTGATAAGCATAATTATATAATGAAAATATATTTTTATTTTATGTGATGTGTCGTGAAAATCGTGAATTACCTGAAAAAGATACTTAAACGTTTAAAAGATGATAATGTAAATAACAATTATATAGTTATGCTAGCCTGCTTTATCCTAAATGTCGCTGCGCTGATCGCGTTTCAACTGACTTTAGGCGTAAAAATGTCATTCTTTGGGCTGGTTACCGACATAATTGTTAATGCGCTTCTGTATTTCTTGATCAATTTAATACCTAAGCCTAAACCTAAAAAGATAGTATATACTGTTATCTTCTCTTTGACGTTGTTAGCGCTAATGGCTGATTCCACGTATTTTTACAAATACAAATCTTTTGCCTCGCTTACCAGTTTGATGTTTGTAAACAACATCTTTGGACAAAAGTATGGAATCAACCTGCCCTTGACCTGTTATGTCATTATACCTATGCTCGCGTTAGGGCTGTTCTTAATTTGGTACACTAAACTTCCCGCTATTGAAAAAAAGCATAGATTTTTCAGGGCTAATTTAGCGTTAGCGTTGTCTGCGTTAGTAATTTGCGCAAGCATCAACGTTCCAACTTCTATATATAATCTAGAAAAAGCAAAGGCTTACAAAGATTATGAGCTGGAATATATCCACAGCAAGAGTTTCTTATATAACAACTTGTATAGCAGCTTAAAATTCGTTGAGGCCTTTGGTTATTGCAATTTTAGAATTAGAGACGCCGCGTCCTTAAAAGTGGACTTAGAATATGACGACTACGAAATTTTGGACAATTATTTTGACTCTTTAGATTATCAAAAACAGAGTAATGATTGGACAGGCAAGTTCTCAGAATATAATGTTATCACGATTTTATGCGAAACATTTGATACCCGCTTTGTAGATCCCGATTATATTGGCTCGCAATTGGTTAAGGATACAGATTACTATTTAGACAAAACCAAAACCTTAAACGCAATTGAAGTTGGGCATACTCTATCTCAAAAACTTACGCCCAATTTATATAAAGTATTTCATGAAGCCATAACATTTACTAATTACTATGTGCCTACATTCTTTGAGGGCGCTACCATAAACACCGAATTTATGGTCAATAACGGCATATACGCGCTAAACGCCAAAAACTTTTCCTCCAATTTGGGCGATACTTTTTATCAAAACTCTTTTGATTTATTCTCTTTAGCCGCCCAGTTTGATAAAAACGGCTACCAAACTTTCTATTTCCATAACGACAGCGGCGACTTTTATCATAGAGAGATTTTGACTAGAAACGAAGGCTTCAAAATAAGAAGATGGAACGAGCATTTGGTTGAAGCAGGAAGCCCAACTCCCAAGGTTTATGACACTAGGCTATTAGAATTCTTTGAGCTTGGCGACGTTAAAGCCGAGCTGAGCAACACGCCTTTTTATATGCAAATAGACACTTATTCTATGCACTTGGGCAATTCCTTAATGTATGACCGTCACGAACCCCAAGTAATAAGCGCTTTTGAAAAAGCAGGAATAAACTATAAAAAGATTAATCCTCAAATTAGAGAGTATTACCTAAAAATTGTTGAGTTTGACACGTTCGTAGGCAATCTTATCAATAAACTTAACAGAATGGGTATATTAGATAAAACTCTTATAGTCTTCTTCCCCGACCACTATAATTATGGACTCAATCCTAATGTATTGGAAGACTATATCGGCATAAGCGCTTTTGACAAAGAGATTCACCATAATAAGCTTTTAATTTTAGACGGTAAAACTTATAATACTCCCATTAATGACCGTCAATACATTGATACGCTATGCTGCTCAATAGACTTGACTCCTACTATTCTGAATATGGTGCTTGGCATTGAGAATGTTGAATATAAATACTATTTTGGCAAAGATATATTTGACGAAGGCCCTAGGATTGTCGCCTTTAGCGATATAACCGTGTTTGACGGCGAAATGTTTTTACATGCCGACGGCAGTTTCTTATATGTAGGCGACGAACCCTTGACCGAAGAAGAGTTGCAGGCCAAATTTTACGATCTTAGCCAAAATCAAATTAATGTTATTAAGCAGTTTGAGATTTCCAAAGCCGTTTTGGAAATGGATTATTATAAATATCTCAAAGAAAAAAATTCTTAAATATTATTTAAATTACTGCATATAATATTTAAGATATCTTATTTTTTTGAAAATTTTGGCTAAATTTTTTTTGAAAAATTGTTGACAAGCATATGTTATTTTGCTATATTAATTAAGCTATCTTTGAGATAGCGACTTAAGAAAAACTGAATAGAGTTTGTTAAGTATTTTTATCTTAATAAAAATACCGCTGGCAATAGTATAAAATAGTTAAGACTAGGATTTAATTTTTGCGTTATTGAATAACTGTTTAATACTTTGCCATTTTTTATGCTTATCAAACTCATTCGCACATTGACAACTGCATAGAAGAGAAAATGTAGTGTATACTACGATTTTGTTAAGAGAGTCTTTTAACGAGGTTAAGTTAAGAGATTAAGCTACGAAGAGCATATGGTGGATGCCTAGGCATCAGACGCCGAAGAAG
>DATCJN010000066.1:0-35203 GCA_036562755.1 Clostridia bacterium
CCATTTTTAACATCATTAGGGCCTTCTTTTGAGTAAGGTTTTATATGTGTTGCTTCCAGAGCGGGAAGGATTTTTTCTCCACTTACAGCGCACTGCCTATTATAGGCATCGGTTACTAAAACTCTAAAAGCCCCTTGACCTAATCGTTGTTTTACTAAGTAGTGTTCAAAGCGTTTTTGATTATTGCTTATAATTTGATATAATGTCGCATCCTCTTTCAGTCTTTCTTGAATTGAATTATATAAGTTAACGCCTTTTTCATCATTAAGACTAATCTTTTTTCCTGATTGTATACTGGAAGGCCAATTATCGAGATAAATCCAATTGTCTTGTTCAAAGAAAAATGGTTTTGTTAACACAATACATCCAATATAGGGATTTAATTCTATGGTATTATTTTTTTCTCGATACTTTTTAACTTTTTCTAATAACTCAACATAATTATCAACGCCGTTTTTTCTTTAAAGGTTTCCCAAACAAAAGATATTGGCAATAAAGAATATTTAACAAAAAAACCGCCGCCGACAATGGCCAAATGGGGGCTTTTTAATTTAAATAAAAATAGCTCATTGGGTTGTAACGCTTTAAATTTATTATGACCTGGTCTCCAAAAATTAACTTTGTCAAAATACTTATCTTTTAAATAACTATACCAATCATAATCTGTTAACCCAATATACATATTCATATGTATACTACCTTTTTTATCTATGGTTTTATATAAAATAATACATTATAAACATTATATACTAATATTTTTTAAAAAAGACAGTCTAATTGAAAAAATAAAAATTTAATTTATGTTAAACCTTACTAAAAAAAACCTTGTTTAAAATATAATTGTCTATTATAATTAAAAAGCAATATTATGCTTTATTTTATTTGCATATGTATTCTCCCATTTCAATAAATATATCCCAATTCCCCGCTAAACTGCGCCCTTTATTAACCGGTGCGAAAGTTTTTGATTGCAGCAGTTCGCCGGAAGCGCGAGTGCTTTTTGTGGATAAAAACGACGGGTATTTTATCAAGATCGCGCCTAAAGGCGAGCTAAAACGCGAAGCCGAGATGACCAAGTATTTTAATAAACTTGGTCTATCGCGCGCGGTTATTGATTATATTTCCGACGAGCGGGATTATCTAGTAACGCCTAAAATCTTAGGCGACAATTGCGCGTCAAGCAAGTATCTACAGCGCCCCAAGCGCCTAAGCTAGGTCTTGGCGGATATATTAATAAATTTGCATTCTCAAAACCCCCAAGGCTGTCCAGTGCCTGACCATACGTCGGAATATTTAGAAACCGCCGAAAAAAATTATAAAAGCGGAAAATTTAATAAAGAAAATATCTTTGGACTTGAATTTGGTTATCCTGCCGACGCTTGGCGGTTTGCGGAAGAGAGAAAGCGTTTGTTAAAAAGCGATACCTTAATACACGGCGATTACTGCCTGCCTAATGTTATCCTTAACGATTGGCGTTTTAGCGGTTTTATAGACGTGGGCAACGGGGGCGTAGGCGACAAACACGTCGATATCTTTTGGGCGACATGGTCGCTATGGTTTAACTTAAAAACCAATAAATACACTAACTACTTTATCGACGCCTACGGACGCGATAAAATAGACAATGAAGTCTTGCGCTTTGTTTCCGTTGTTGAGATGTTTGGTTGAGATTATTTCGCCACGGTTTAATGAATTTATATGTTTTATCAATATCAAGGCGATTTTTTCGCCTTTTTCTTTTTGCTTTATCCATAAAAAACCATAAAAATATCGCGTAAAAATCGATACGCTATTGATTCTTTTGTGCTAAAATTTTACTCTGTGTGAGGCACAAAAGATAGTATGATTCTGACTTTGGCGGTTTCGGCGGCAACCTGTATCGGCATAATATTGTCGATTTTGTTTTTCCCGACTATAAAAATCAAAAAAATCAAGCTCTCGACTTATTGGATTATAGCCCTTATCGGCGCCGCTGTTTTAATTCCAGGCGTCGGCTTTGCCAATCTCCTAAAAGCGCTTACCAATGCTTCCAGCATCAACCCGTTAAAGATATTGATACTATTTATCTCAATGTCCGTTCTGTCCATATATCTAGACAGCCTGGGCTTTTTTGAGTATATGGCCAATATCGCGGTAAAAAACGCGGGCGGCAGCCAGTATAAGCTGTTTTTCTATTTATACATAATAGTATCAATCTTGACGATTTTTACCTCCAACGACATAATTATCTTGACTTTTACCCCCTTTATATGCGTGTTCGCCCGCCAAACAAAAATCAATCCTTTGCCGTATCTGTTTTCGGTGTTTGTGGCGGCGAACACTTGGAGTTTGTTCTTAATCGTGGGCAACCCGACAAACATATATCTATCCACGCTGTATAATGTAAGCTTTTTTGAATATCTAAAGGCGATGTGTCTGCCGGCTGTTTTTTGCGGGCTAGTGTCTTTGTTGCTATTGTTTTTGATTTTTAGAAAATCGCTGCGCCAACCCGTTCAAGCCGCGGCGACTGAAGCCGCAATACAAGACAAATTCTTGCTCGCCATAGGAATCATACATCTAGCCGGCTGCATTATCCTAATCGCTATATCAGCTTATATCCATATCGAAATGTGGCTGATATGCCTGTTAAGCGTTATCAGCTTGTTCTTGATTACCCTGTTATATAAAGCGGTCAAAAAGTCCAAGCCCCAAGAGCTTATGGTATGCCTAAAAAGAGCGCCTTGGGAACTGATGCCTTTTGTGCTTTCGATGTTTACAATCGTTTTGGCGCTTTCTAAATCGGGCGCGCTTGGCGTTATAGGCAATTATCTGGCGAAAGGCGCTGCCGAAGCAAATTTTGGCGTCGCGTCTTATTTGGCGTCAAATGTGATTAATAACATACCTATGAGCATAATGTTTGGCGAGATTTTGTCCCGCCTGCCTAAAGAAATTTTGAAAAAAGCGCTGTTCGCGTCAATTATAGGCTCAAACCTAGGCGCTATTTTAACGCCCATCGGCGCTTTGGCCGGAATAATGTGGACTAATATATTAAACCGCTACGGCATAAAATTTAAGTTCCGAGATTTCGTAAAATACGGCGCTATAATTTCTATCCCCGCTCTTGCCGCGTCGATAATAGCGTTGTGGATAACATTATAAAAATCTTATAAGCAACAACTTTAAAAGCGATATCTTTAAATATTTTTGCTGTCGTTTTTTATTATCCCTTGATTTCAAGCCTAAGCAAAACTAATATCTACCCACAAAACCGTTGCTAGATTTATCAAGACAGCGGATTAATGGAATAAGCTACCGGGCTAAATACAAAAAAAGGTCTCTAACACAGGAGACCTTAATTTTTTGGCGGAGGGAAAAACTTCTTTTAAAGAGTCCTTCTTAATGTTTAGATTTTTTCTTTATATTTATAAACTTGCTCAAGCATCATATCCTTAACTTTCATAAGGCGGGTTATGGTGCCTCGCTCGTTTTCGTCCAACTTTAACTTTATATACCTTATGGTTTCCCTGTATTGCGGGATGACGACGTGCTCTAGTGCGTTTACTCTACGCCTGTTTTTTTCGATTTCGGCCGACAAGAGCTGGCAGGATTTTTCGACCTCGGCAAGTCTAATCATCTTTGGAAGCGCGTCTGAGAGAAGCTTTATTGCGTCATCGAGGTCCCCGGGCGTAAAGGCATAGCCGTATGAATATATATCGCCTTCTTCCGATGACTTAAACGAAACGCTGTAAGAAGGGATATCCAAACTCATCACGTTTTTCTTTTCTATATCAATTTGAATTTCCTGCTTGGGCAGCATAAGTGCGACGTCCAAAGCCTTGTCGCTCATTAGGCTCCTGACCAAAGCCATATGGCGATGAGCTTCCTTTAAGTCTTGCTCAACCTCAAGGCGCAGGCTCTGGTTTTCTTTTATAAGCAGGAGAAATTGGCGCATCAGCTCGTCGCGCTTATCCTTTAGCAGCTTATGGCCTCGCATTGCGGTAGCCAGCTTTTTCTTTAAGTTGGTAAGCTCCATCCGTGTAGGATTGACGTTAATTTTGGGCACTATTCACCTCGCCGTAGTATTTGTCAAGATATTCGACCTTTATTCTCTTAAGCTCGCTTCTTGGCAAAATCTTTAGCAATTTCCAGCCGATTTCAAGAGTCTGCTCTATGCTTCTGTTTTCGTTGTAGCCCTGCGAAACATATTGCCGTTCAAATTCATCGGCAAACCTTGCGTAAAGCTTGTCGATGTCTGTAAGCGCCGATTCGCCAAGGATTACCATAAGTTCCTTGCAGTCCTTTCCTCTAGCGTAAGCGGCGAAGAGCTGGTTCATAGTATCGCTGTGGTCTTCTCTCGTCTTTCCTTTTCCGATTCCTTTGTCCTTAAGCCTTGAGAGCGAAGGCAAAACGTCTATAGGCGGAGTTATGCCCTTTCTGTATAGTTCGCGGCTTAAGATTATTTGGCCTTCGGTAATATAACCTGTAAGGTCGGGGATGGGATGAGTCTTGTCGTCTTCTGGCATAGTGAGAATGGGTATCAAGGTAATGCTGCCTTTTTTACCCTTTTTTCTGCCTGCGCGCTCGTAAATTGAGGCTAGGTCTGTATACATATAACCGGGGTAGCCTCTTCTGCCGGGAACTTCCTTCTTAGCGGCGGATACTTCGCGCAACGCGTCAGCGTAATTGGTTATGTCGGTAAGAATTACCAGCACGTGCATATCTTTGTCAAAAGCAAGGTATTCCGCGGCTGTGAGCGCCATTTTGGGCGTGGCAAGTCTTTCGATAGGCGGGTCGTTTGCGAGATTTATAAAAATAACAGACCTGTCTATAGCGCCCGTTTCCTTAAAACTATTTATAAAGAAGTGCGCTTCCTCAAAGGTTATGCCTATCGCGGCAAACACAACCGCGAATTTTTCATCTTTGCCCCTTACTTTGGCCTGCCTAGCAATCTGCGCGGCCAGCATAGCATGGGGAAGTCCGCTTGCCGAGAAAATGGGAAGCTTTTGCCCTCTGACCAGCGTATTCAGTCCGTCTATCGCCGAAATACCCGTCTGTATAAACTCTTCGGGATACTGTCTTGCCACAGGATTTATAGGAAGACCGTTAACGTCCAATCTCTTTTCGGGAATTAGCTCGGGGCCGTCGTCTATAGGCTTTCCTAATCCGTCAAATACTCTGCCTAGCATATCCATTGATACGCCAAGCTCCAATTGTCTGCCTAAAAATCTTATCTTGCTTTCGGCTAGGCTTATGCCTGCCGAGCTTTCAAAGAGTTGGACTAGAGCGTTTGTGCCGTCAACTTCCAGCACTCTGCAGCGCCTTTTTTCCCCGTTTGAAAGGATGATTTCCCCTAGCTCGTTATATGTGACGCCCTGCACGTCGCGCACAAGCATAAGCGGGCCCGCGACTTCTTGAATCGTCTTATATTCTATAGGCATTTATATGCCCTCCTTGGTCATAGATTCTTTTATCTCGTGACGTAGCTGTTCAAGCGCGCTAGAATATTCCTGCTCAATATTCTCTTCAACGCAGTATTTAAACCTGCCTATCCTCTCTCTAACGGGTAGGCGAGTCAATTTTTCTATCTCGGCGCCTGCTCTTAATGCCTCATAGCAGAGATCGTAGTAGGCGAGAATGAGCTTAATCATTAGAAGTTGCTTTTTCAAACTCGTATAGGTGTCTATCTCGTGAAACGCAAGCTGATGCAAAAAGTCTTCTCTAATCGAACGCGCTGTCTCCATCTTGAGTCTGTCGTATTTTGAGAGGGCGTCCATACCTATCAGCTTTACTATTTCCTCAAGTTGCGCCTCGTCGCCTAGCATCGCCATAAGCCGTTCGCGCAGCTTTATCCAATCTTTATCGACATTTTCCTCATACCATTTGCTGAGGCTGTCCACATAAAGCGAATAGCTTGTCAGCCAGTTAATGGCGGGGAAATGCCTCTTATACGCCAGGTTAGCGTCAAGCCCCCAGAACACTTTGACTATACGAAGCGTTGCCTGAGAGACCGGCTCCGATATGTCGCCGCCCGGAGGCGAAACCGCGCCTATAACGGTGAGCGAGCCTTCTTTTCCCGAAAGAGTTTCCACTCTGCCTGCTCGCTCGTAGAACTGAGCAAGGCGACTGCCAAGATAAGCGGGATAACCTTCTTCGCCCGGCATCTCCTCAAGTCTTCCCGACATTTCGCGTAGAGCCTCCGCCCAGCGCGATGTGGAGTCCGCCATTAGCGCTACCGAATAACCCATATCACGGAAATATTCGGCGATTGTTATTCCCGTGTAAATTGAGGCTTCGCGCGCCGCTACGGGCATGTCGGAAGTGTTTGCTATGAGCACCGTTCTCTCCATTAAAGATTTGCCCGTATGGGGGTCTATAAGTTCGGGAAACTCGTTTAAGACGTTTGTCATCTCGTTTCCTCTTTCTCCGCAGCCAATATAGACCACAATATCGGCTTCCGCCCACTTAGCGAGCTGGTGCTGAGTTATGGTCTTTCCGCTTCCAAATGGCCCAGGAATCGCGGCTACGCCTCCCTTGGCTATCGGGAAAAGGCAGTCTATTACCCTCTGACCGGTAATGAGAGGTTTTTCGGGGGGCAGTTTTCTCAGATATGGTCTGCCCTTTCTAACGGGCCACTTTTGCATAAGAGATATTTCTTCTCTCTTTTTGCCGGTATCAATCACGGCGACGGTATCGATTACCGTAAACTCGCCTTCATTGATAGATACTACCTTTCCGCTTATGCCAAAGGGGACCATTATCTTGTGATTGACCACCTCGGTTTCCTGAACTTCGCCGATTATGTCGCCGCTTTTAACCTCGTCGCCAGCCTTTACGCGGGGAACGAATTTCCATTTTTTATCTCTCTTTAACGCGGGGACGGTTATGCCGCGCGAGAGATTGTGTCCCCACGCCTTCATTACCTCGTCAAGAGGACGCTGGATTCCATCAAATATACTGCCTATAAGTCCAGGGCCAAGCTCCACGCTCAACGGACTACCTGTGCTTTCCACGATTTCTCCGGGACCAAGGCCGGAAGTCTCCTCGTAAACTTGTATGGATGCCCTGCCGGACCTCATCTCTATTATCTCTCCAATAAGCCCCAGGCGGCTGACGCGAACCATATCGAACATTCCCGCGTCGTTCATTCCCTCCGCGACTACCAGGGGACCAGAAACTTTTACTATTTTACCGCTCATTTAACACCTCTATTTGAAAATGTCTACGCCTACAGCTTTTTCCACCATTGAGCTGATGCTTGCAAGCCCCATACCGGTTCCTCCAAGTATGCCGGGTATGAGTATCACCGCGGGCGAAAACATCTCCTTGTATTTTTCTATCTCGTCTGGAATATGCTCCGCAAGCTCTTCTGTAATATATATAATCGCATAGTCGGAAGAAGAAAGCTTTCTTAAAAGTTCCTTCGCTTCGTTGCCGTCATTTGCGGGGAAAATACGCATTCCCAAAGCGGCAAAGCCCGCTATGCTGTCTTTATCGCCAATCACAGCTATCTTATACATAAAGCATTCTCTCCCTTTGCCTTATTGCCGAAATCGGCATTTCGTTGCGCTTGCACGCTAGGATAATTCTTACGTTTTTTATCTCCGACTGCCGCGCCAAAAAATATGCGACAAGCGGTTCGGGGCCAAAATTTAAATATTTTGCCTTCTGAGCGTATTCAATGATATAGTTGTCGCAAAAGCGCTCGTATTCCGCAAGCGAAATTCGCAGATTTTCGGCTGCTTTTTCGTAAGCGGAGCTTTCAAGCAACTCAAAAAGCGAATTTATTCCGCCTTCAGCCGCTATTAAGAGCGACTCTTTTGAAAGCGAAGCAGAGCCGCAAAGCGCGGTCTCTAAAAAGTCTTTGCTCTTTTTTGATATAATCGCGCGATACGTAGTCTTAATGTCCGCAAACGCGCATATCATTTCGCATATATCCTTTATAAATGCGTTGTCCGAGCTCTCGCCTTTTTGCCTTATTGCGCAAAGCGCCGCTCTGTCCAAAATTGCTTCGGCGAGCTGGCCGTCATACGTTTGAGAGAGCGTCTCATACGCCTTTTTGAACGCGCTTTGGATGAAGGAAGGAAGAACCGTTTCCTTTTCGGTAAGCGCTTCTTTAAACAGATAAGGTTCCACAAAATAAGGGCTAATAAACTTGGCTTCTACACCGGAAAAGAAAGCCTTAAGCGCCGCCTTAGCGTTATGAAAATCGTTTTGAAGTATCAAAAAGCTTATCGCCTCTTTGTCGGGCGAGACTTCATTTATACTTAGCCAAGTTTCCAGCAACCTTTGGTCAAGATAACCTTCGGGGTCGTTCTCAATCCCGCGCCAACCCTTTGTCTCAAGCAAAAGCAAGGCGGAGCGATAGTCTTCCGACATAATAAGCGCTTCAAGGTCAGCCTTTGAAAGAAGACTGTTCTCTTTTACTCTTATCGTCGCTACAGCGTAAGCATATTCTGTCTCTCTCATCTATCCTCTCCGCTAAATAGGATCTTTGAAACAGCGTCCCTAATCTCGTCGAGGTTTTCTTCAAGCAATGACTCAAAGCAGCAGTTCTGCTCTATGTCCTTGTAAGAAAGGATAAAGCCGCTGTCAATGGGAGCAGGGTCTTTCCCGACCTTGACGCTCTTTCCTTTGCCAAGAATATTGGACAATTGCTCTTCAAAGTTTTTGGGCAGTCTGTCTAGGTCTGCTTTTGAGAGCAACATAACGCCCTCTTTCGGCAAGGCATACTTAGCGGCAAGCTCTTTTATGGCCGCAAAATACTTATCCGCTGGAAGATTTTTTAAGGTTTGAAGAGCCTCATTTATCGCCTCGTTAACGATTTTGATTTTTTCGGAAAGGGCTGCCTTTTTAAGTTCGGTCTCCGCCTTGGAATGAGCAAGCTCAAGCTCAAAGTCGCGCTTTTTTTTGGCTGTCTCAATTCGTTCCGCCTTTATCCTTTCGCCTTCCGCTTTTGCGGCATCGATTATTTCGCTTGCTTTTTTTTGGGCCTCGGATAAAACGGCAGAACAGCGCTCCTTTGCGTCGCTCTCAATTTTTTCTATTATCTTATCCAAACCGGACATTTTTTCACCTTATGAATAATATTGCCAGCACTGACACCAGCAGCGAGAGTATGGCGTATGTTTCGACCATTGCCGCTAAAGAAATGGCTTTTCCGTTTTGTTCGGGCTTTTTGGCGACTATGCTGACGCCGGCCACAGCGGCCCTGCCCTGCATTATTGCCGAAAAGAAGCCAACGATTGCCATTGGAAGGCAAGCGGTTAAATACAACAGTCCTTGGGAAAGGGTAAGGTCTATGGGATTGCCTCCAAGTATTCCGATTTTGGCAAGCAACAATATTGTCACGATAAGTCCGTAAAGCCCTTGCGTACCAGGCAAAAGCTGGAGAATTATTAATTTGCCAAATTTTGACGGATCTTCTCTGATTACTCCCGCCGCCGCTTCTCCGACCATTCCAACTGCCTTAGCGGAACCCAATCCTGCCAAAAAGGCCGATAAAACCGCGCCCAAAAGCGCAAATACCAATCCTATGTTATCCATTATAGATCTCCTTATTAAAAATTATCTTTAAATTTTATATATTTTGTGTTAAGCTTCAAAGGCCTGAAAGGTCTTCCGCCTCCTTCGTAAAACTTGGAAAAGAATTCTACGAATTGAAGCCTATTTGTGTGCACATAAGCGCCTAAAATATTGATAGCCATATTGAGCGTATGTCCTAAGATGAAAATAGGCACCAAAAATATTATCTTTAACGCGCCGGTTCCTATCATACTGCCCATAAGATTGATTACGCTTGCTATGCTTCCTGTGGCAAGGCCCAGCGCGAGCAACCTGGAATATGATAGAATGTCGCTCAAATAGCCGGAAGCGATTCCATAAACGCCGTATAGCCCGCCCCCTATCTTGCCGAAAATGCCTTTTTTGTTTCTTCCCGCGGTCAATATTACCAAGATAAGACCGATTATGGCAAGATATGACGCGATTTTAATCAAAATTGGAGGTATGGGCGTAAGAATTTGCCCGCCCAAAATCGCGGCGCCTGTTACAAGGAAGTATGTGGGGACATTGTCAAGGATGGCTCCTAGTTTGTCGCCGCTCTCCCAAGTGACTTTTATCTTTAGCGCCACTCCCGCGAACAGATGCGCTATTCCAAGCGCGAAGGATAGCGTCAAAAGCCGCATAGGGTCAGACATAGGCTCATACCACAGCGCAATGGAAGGCGCAGGTTTTCCCATAATCTCTTTATAAATTATGGGGATGATGTCTCCAAACCAGCTTCCAAAAAGCGCGCCCCAAAACAGAGTGGACAGACCGCAATAAAAGAACATAGTAAAGGTCTTTCGAATGGGCTGTTCGATGTTTTTTCTCCTTAAGATAATCGCGGAAATTATTGACATAACCAGCCCGTAGCCCGCGTCGGAAAGCATCATACCAAAGAATAGATAATAAAAGAATGCGACAACGGGGCTTGGATCCGGATCGGATTTGCTGGGCAAAGAATACATCTCCACTATCGGCTCCACTGCGGAAACAACGCTTTTGTTTTTTAAAGCTACGGGAACGTTTTCCTCTTCGTCCGCGTCTTGGAGCGTTATGGCGACTGTGTAATGCTCCTCTAGCTCTTTTATTATTTTTTGGGCATAAATCTCAGGTATATATCCGGATATTACAAACGAGTTTTTTGTCTGACCGATTTTTGAGAGCGCAAGATACTTTTCCTTGCGCATAATGAGATAATCCGCGAGTATCTCTATCTGGTCAAGCTTTGCCGCGGCGTCCTTTATAAAGCTTTCTTTTTCGAAAATGACATTCTGAAGGGCTGTTATCTCTCCTTCTAGCTTGCTGCGGATATCGGACGGGACGCCCAAAAACTCATCCGAAACGGGCGCAAAACTCATAGCCCTCAATATTTCCTTGGTCTTGTCCGCTGTCTCTTTGTGCGCAAAAACAACGGCTGATGTGAAATATTTTGAGGCTTCAAGGATATGGGCAAAAGCGCATTCAACGCCCGCTTCTTCCATACGCTTAGATAAATCTTCTTCAGACAACTGCGTAGGAAAGACGCCCACAAAACAGCGCGTTTCCTTGGTGCCTTTATAACCTAAGGGGATGTCGAGGTTTTGCCACTTTGAGAGATTCTCTATAGAGGCCTCAAGTTTGGCTATTTGCGCCTTGTTTTCCGTTATAACGCGCCTTGCGTCAATTATATCGTAGCACAGTTTTATGTAAGAATTGCTTTGGTCAAGAAATTTTATAAAGTCTTGCTTTTCAATTTCCCGCCTGCCGTCAAACAAGGATAAAAGACTCTTTTTTCGTTGAGAATGCGGGCTTAGAATCTCAATAGCTTGGTTGACAGTCTCGATGTATTTATCAAATTGAGCGATGTTAGAGGACGTGCTCATTTTTGCAAGCTCGTTGCCTCCAACTTCCTCAAACTCCAAGATTTCCCGTCGCTGCAAGCGCTCAACTATATTCTTGCGGTCTTCTTGTAAGGCTATAATTTCAATTCGCTTCATTCTGACCTTTGCCATAGCCGCTCCTATTTCTTGAGGATTATGTTTATAGCAGTCTCAATTGCCTCAGCCCATTTTATCTTCGCTGCCTGTCTTAAAGCGGATAGCTCCTCTTTAATCCTCTCGTCGTTTTGCTTAAAAATGAGCTCTATTTGCGCCTCTTTTTGCTCATTAAGCGCCTTTATCTCGGCGTCCGCTTCGGCTTGATTAAGTTTAAGAATGTTTTCAGCTTCGGCTTTTGCCGCGTCGATAATCTCTTGCGCCTGTTTTTGCGCTTCCGCGAAGCTTTTCTCGGCGGCGGCCTCCGCGGAAAGAATCTTGTCCAGAGTTTCGGAAACCAATTCTATTTCCTGCCTTTATAATTAATATAAAAATATATGCAGAGTTAAAAATAGAATATAAATCTTTTACGATTAAGTCAAGCTATTTATAATTTTTTGAAAAAGCTGTTAAAAATGCCTTTTCTTTTTATTTGCTATGGGTATGCTATTAATAGCATTTGTAATATAAATTCATAAAATAAAGACAACAAAGACTTTTTAAATAATTATATGATAACATCAGCATAAAAACAGCAACAAAAAACGCCGTAGGAAATCGCAAAGAGAAGAAATTATAATTTCTCTTTTTTATAAAAAAAGCGCATCTAGTGGAAGGCAAGCTTATTATAATCTTCGTGATATGCTGATTTAAACAAAAAAAATAAGCCTTTTTATTGAAAGGCTTATTTTTTATGTATATGTCTTTGGCGGAGAGGGAGGGATTCGAACCCTCGGTACGGTTTCCCGTACGCACGCTTTCCAAGCGTGTGCCTTCGACCACTCAACCACCTCTCCATAGTCGAAAACGATAAAATATATTATAAAAAGCTATTTAATATTATCATATTGACGAATTTTGAGCAAGTTTTTAGGGCAGTATTGGTTTAAGAATATTTGGCAAATGCAATTTTAAAAAGCAAAAAATTAAATAAAATCGCGTCTTTGTTAAGCGCGGTTTAAATAATCAGTATTTAAATCAAGCCAAAGAATATTATATGGTCATATGCGCATTTATGCTAATTTTCTACCCATCAGCACGCCCATGCTTGAGGCCATCATAAGTCCTCTGGTCCAGCCGCTGGAGTCGCCCAGGCAATGAAGTCCCGCAATATTGGTATTTAAATCAGTGTCCATCTTGACACGGTTAGAGTAAAACTTTAGCTCGGGCGAGTAAAGCAGGGTTTCTATGGAAGCGAATCCGGGCACAACCTGGTCTACCGCCTGTATAAAATTAATTATATTAATCATCGCTCTGTAAGGCATAGCCGCCGTAATATCCCCGGCCACCGCGTCGGGCAGGGTAGGCTTAATATTGGAACGCGACAATTCTTCAGGCCATGTCCTCTTGCCGTCCAAAATATCGCCAAATCTCTGAACCAAAATATGTCCCGCGCCCAGCATATTGGTAAGCTCGCCTACTTTTTGCGCGTATTCTATGGGCTGGTTGAAAGGGTAGCTGAAGTTATGCGAGCACAAAATTGCAAGATTGGTGTTTTCGGACTTTATTTCTTTATATGAGTGTCCGTTAACTACAGCCAATCCGTTATCGTAATTCTCCTGGCTAACAAATCCGCCGGGATTTTGGCAAAAGGTTCGCACTTTGTTTTTAAAAGGCTTGGGATAGCCTATAAGTTTTGACTCATAAAGCACGTTATTGACTTTTTCCATTATCTCGTTGCGCACTTCCACGCGCACGCCTATATCTACAGGCCCCGGCTCGTGCGCTATCTTATGTTCGTGGCAAATCTTCTCCAGCCAGTCCGCGCCGCGTCTTCCGGTAGCCACCACGGTGTGATCCGCTCTAATCTCAAAAGTCTTTTTGCCGTCGCTGACGATGACGCCCTCGCACTTAGAATCCTTCAAAATTAAATTCACGCATTCATGCTCAAACAATATTTCTACGCCGTTATCTAATAGATAATGTTCTATAGCAAGATAAATTTCTTGCGCTTTTTCCGTGCCCAAGTGCCTGATAGGGCAATCAACAAGCTTTAGTCCTGCGGAAATCGCCCGTTTGCGTATTTCTTTTATCTCATCTGTATTGCTTATGCCTTCCACTTTGGGATCGGCGCCGAATTCCAAATATATTTTGTCTGTATAATCTATCAAATCTTGGGTGCTTTGCTCGCCAAGCAATGCGGGCAAATCCCCGCCTACTTCATAACACAGCGAAAGCTTGCCGTCCGAAAAAGCGCCCGCGCCCGAAAAGCCCGTGGTAATATGGCAATAAGGCAGGCAATTGACGCATTTTTGCGTTTTGTGTTTTGGGCAGCGCCTTTTTTCGATAGGCACGCCTTTTTCTATAATGACTATTTTTTTATCGGTTTTATTCCTTATCATCTCAATAGCCGTAAAAATTCCGGCCGGGCCTGCTCCCACTATTACGACATCAGCTTTCATATTATCCTCCATTGCACCTTGCCTTTTTGTTATATATGCTAAACGAGTATTAGTCAACTATTATTTTATAAAAATAATTTCCAAATAAAAAAACCGCCCTATAAATTAGGGCGGTCATAAATTAATTAAATTAGACCGGCTTAATAAACAATTGGGTAAAATACAATGTGCCGTTTGACGCCTTCGCGCAGCCCACGCCGATTTGGGTAACGGATTTAGAGAGTATATTCGCCTTGTGTCCGGGCGAATTCATCCACGCGTTCATTACGTCTTGAGCTGTTTTTTGACCGTAAGCTATATTTTCCGCAGCCGCCGAGAACTTTAATCCAAAGTCCTCCAGCATTTTAAACGGCGAGCCGTAAACGGGCGATATATGCGCGAAGTATTTGTTATTTATCATATCTTGGGACTTAATGCGCGCGACTCTTGCCACTTGCCAATTATATGTCAAGGCAGGCAAGCCGTTATAACTTCTTTGCAGGTTGACCAGTCTAAAAATCTCGTCCTCAATAGCCTTTAGCGGAGCGGCCTCGGGAATATTGATGACTTGACCGGGATAAATAAGCGAGGGGTTTTTTAGGCTGGGGTTAGCCGCTATCAATTCGGATAAGCCTATTTCGTATTTTACGGCTATTTTCCATAGCGAATCGCCCGCCACAACCTTATAAGTGGTAGGAGCGGCCGCTAGGGCATTGCTTTGTTCCGCCTTAATTGATGTGTTTAGCGGCGCAAAAATCAACATAAACGCGGTTATAGGTATTAACAATATTTTTGCCAGTTTCATATCGTCTTCCCTTATGCTTTTTTTAGTTTTAATATTGCAATATATATGAAAAAATATACAAATTTTCGGGCAACAAAAAAACCGCTAGTATTTTTACTTGCAAAATAACTCATTAATTGTAACTTCAGATTATTTGTGATACTATATAAAAAAAGGATTTTGGAGAGAAATATGCAAAATTTTGAATTTCACAATCCTACTGAATTGGTATTCGGCAAAGGCACTCAAAAAAAGGTAGGGGAGCTTGTAAAAAAATACGGCGGAAACAGAGTTTTGGTGGTTTACGGCGGCGGCTCGGTAAAAAAATCGGGCTTGCTCGACGAGGTAGAGGATTGCCTAACCCAAGCGGGTATAGAATTTTTTGAATTGGGCGGCGTCGTGCCCAATCCCAGATGGGACTTGGTAGAAAAAGGCGTCAAGATTGCTAAAGATAATAATCTGGACTTTGTTTTAGGTGTGGGCGGCGGCAGCGTCATTGACACCGTAAAAGCCATATGCGTTCAAGCCGTTTATGACGGCGACGCCTGGACGGACTTTTATCTGCATCATCAAGAAGCCCCTAAGGCTTTGCCCAACGGCAATATTTTGACGATAGCGGCGGCGGGCAGCGAATCCAGTCCCAACTCCGTTATAACCAACGAAAAAGATTACTTCAAAATCGGCGCCTACAGCCGCGCTATGATACCCAAATTCGCCATTCTAAATCCCGAATTATTATATACCGTGCCCAAATACCAAGTCGGCTGCGGCGCAAGCGATATTTTGGCGCACCTTATGGAAAGATATTTTACTAACGAAAATAACGTGGATTTAACCGACAGATTAATAGAAGCCACGGCCAAGACATTAATACATTACACCCCCTTGGTGCTTGAAAATCCCCAAGACTACAACGCCCAAGCGGAATTTATGTTTGCCGGAACAATTGCGCACAACGGTTTGTTAAACTGCGGCAGAATAGGCGATTGGGCTTCGCACGGCATAGAACATCAATTATCGCTGTTTTACGATATACCGCACGGGGCCGGCCTTGCCATAATCTTCCCCGCATGGATAAAGTATGTTTATAAACACAACGTCAACAGATTCGCCCAATTCTTCCAAAACGTATTCGGAGTAAATTACAGCCTTACCGATTTAGAGTTAATAGTGCTGCAAGGCGTCAAAAAATTGGAAGACTTTTATACTTCGATAGGAATGCCTGTTAGGTTAAGACAATTGGGAATAGGCGACGAAAAGTTCAAATTGATGGCGCAAAAAGCGGTAGAATCAAAGAATCTAGGCAACCTGGTGTCTTTGGATCCGTTGGATGTAGAAAAAATTTATAGGCTTGCGTTATAATGCTGGAGTTTTTGTTCAGCCCGCCAAGGCTATGGATATTTTTAATCCTGTTGGCCGAGATAATAACCTATCTTATAATAATGTCGCCAAAGATTAATCTGCATCTTGGCGTATTCTTAGGCATAAGCGCGGGGTTTTTAATAATGTTTATATTAATTTTAGCCCTTTGGGTTTTTACGACTTGGGCTATTATTGGAATATTTGTCGCAGTGTTATATTGCGCGGGGACGACGATTCACTTGATAAGAGGAAAAAGACGCATAAAAGACATTTTGGACGCATAAAAGCCTGCTTTAGCAGGCTTTTATAATACTCTATTTAAAAGAATTTAATATATGCGCATATACGCATATGAACATAAATAGGCTTTTTTAGGGCAGTTACGCCTTCCTAAAACATGCTCATATCGACATATATGACTACTATTTCTACATAGATAATGCCTTTATTAGAGTTTTGCTTTTTATAAGTTAATATGATATTATAAAAATATTAATTTTCGTAGGGAGAATACTCGATTGAAAACAGATATCGAAATCGCTTCCGAAGCTAAATTAAGGCCGATTCAGGACGTAGCGCAAGAGCTTGGATTAGAGGCCGAAGACTATGATTTGTTCGGCAAATACAAAGCCAAAATAAATAAAGTAAGACAAGACCGAAAAGGCAAGCTGATTTTGGTTACCGCCATTAACCCCACGCCTGCGGGCGAGGGCAAGACTACCATAAGCATAGGTTTGGCGGACGCTTTGAGAAAAATCGGCAAAAAGACTATGCTCGCCTTAAGAGAACCCTCCTTAGGCCCCGTTTTTGGCATTAAAGGCGGCGCGGCGGGCGGCGGACACGCGCAACTTGCGCCCATGAGCGATATAAATCTGCATTTTACTGGGGACTTTCATGCTATTACAGCTGCCAACAATCTCTTGTCTGCGATGATAGACAACCATATATATTTTGGTAACAAACTGAACATAAAAACGGTAACTTGGAATAGATGCTTGGACGTTAACGACAGAGCGCTAAGAAATATACATATAGTTTATGAAGGCAACAGAGTTTCAGGCAATAGGACAGAGAGTTTTAACATAACCGCCGCGAGCGAAATTATGGCGGTGCTTTGTTTAAGCTCGGACTTTGACGACCTAAAACAGCGCCTGTCAAGAATAGTCATAGGTTACGATCAAGACAACAAGAGCGTAACCGCAGGCGACTTAAAAGCCGCCGACGCTATGGCTATATTGCTATACGAGGCTTGCAAGCCTAACCTGGTTCAAACTCTTGAAGGCACGCCCGCTTTTGTGCACGGCGGACCTTTTGCCAACATCGCTCACGGCTGCAACAGCGTCATAGCCACAAAGAGCGCGCAAAAGTTAGCCGACTATGTTGTAACCGAAGCAGGTTTCGGCGCGGACTTGGGCGCGGAGAAGTTTTTGAATATAAAGTGCCGAACCAATAATCTTTCTCCCGAATGCGTGGTAATAGTAGCGACTATAAGGGCGCTAAAATACAACGGACAAGCCCAAGATTTAAAGGTAGAAGACCTAGACGCTCTAAAACGCGGTTTGCCCAATTTGTTAAAACACATAGACAATATAACTAACCAGTTCAAACTTCCTTGCGTTGTCGCAATAAACAGATTCTTTACCGACACCGACGCCGAAATAGAACTTGTAAAAGAAGCTTGCGCTCAAAAGGATGTCAAAGCAGTCGTTGCCGAAGTTTTTGCCCAAGGCGGCGCGGGCGGAGTAGGGTTAGCGCAAGAAGTAGTGAAATTATGCGATATAGAAAACAAGGGCGTTAACTTTACCTATTCGTTAGAGGATTCTATCGAAGAAAAGATAAATAAAATAGCCAAAAACATTTACGGGGCTGACGGAGTAGAATTCTCGCCGACAGCCAAAAAGCAGCTAAAGAAGCTGACCGAGGACGGTTTAGGCAGCTTGCCCGTCTGCGTAGCAAAAACCCAGTATTCGCTAAGCGACAACCCCAACCTTTTAGGCGCGCCCGAAGGCTTTAAGGTAACGGTTAGAGAACTGCAGCTTCGCGCGGGCGCGGGCTTTATAGTCGCGGTGGCGGGCGATATAATGCTTATGCCCGGCTTGTCCAAAATCCCCAACGCCGAAAAAATGACAATAGACAGCCAGGGCAATATTACCGGACTGTTTTAATAATTAATATAGAAGTCAAAAATTAATACATAAAATCAAAGGCGATTTGATTATGAACTTTATCGAAGAAATTATTACCGATGATTTGAAGAACAAAAGAGTTGATCAAATTATTACCAGATTCCCGCCCGAACCCAACGGATACTTGCATATCGGGCACGCTAAATCTATTTGCCTTAACTTCACGCTTGCCCAAAAATATAACGGCAAGTGCAATTTAAGGTTCGATGACACCAACCCTGAAAAAGAAGAAGAAGAGTTTTGCCAAGCCATTATCAGAGACGTAGAATGGCTGGGCTTTAAAGGCGATGTTTATTACGCGTCCGATTATTTTGATATTATGTACGAATGCGCGGTAAAGTTAATCAAAAAGGGCAAGGCCTACGTGGACGGGCTCTCCGCAGAGCAGATAAAAGAATACCGCGGCACGCTTACCGAGCCGGGTAAACCCAGCCCGTTTAGAGACAGGAGCGTGGAAGAAAACTTAAGGCTGTTTGAAGAAATGCGCCAAGGCAAACATCCCGAAGGCAGCCTAACCTTGCGCGCCAAAATAGACATGGCAAGTCCAAATATAAATATGCGCGACCCCGTAATTTACAGAATAGTGCACGCGCGCCATCACAGACAAGGCGACAAATGGTGCGTTTATCCTATGTATGACTTCGCGCATCCTATCGAGGACGCCATAGAAAAAATAACACATTCCATTTGCACGCTGGAATTTGAGGATCACAGACCTTTATACGACTGGGTTATAAACGAATGCGAATTTGATCCTAAGCCTCACCAATACGAGTTTGCCCGCCTAAACCTAACCCGCACCATTATGTCTAAGAGGTATCTAAAAAAACTCGTGGACGAGGGCGTGGTTGACGGATGGGACGATCCCAGAATGCCCACCATTGCGGGAATGAGAAGGAGAGGATACCCCGCCGAAGCTATTAGGAACTTTTGCGAGCTCATCGGCGTGGCAAAGGCAAATTCCGAAGTGGATGTCGCGCTGTTAGAGCATTGCGTCAGAGATGTTTTAAACGTAAAAGCTGACAGGGCGATGGTAGTAAAAGAGCCTCTAAAGGTTACCATAACCAACTATCCCGAAGGCAAAACCGAAATGCTCACGATAGAAAACCACCCCGATAATCCCGAGCGCGGAACAAGAGAAGTGCCGTTTTCCAAAGAGTTGTATATAGAAAAAGAAGACTTTAAGCTCAATCCTCCTCCTAAGTATAAGAGATTGGTCAAAGGCGGGATTGTAAGGCTTAAAGGCGCTTATATAATCCGATGCGATGACGTCGTTTTGGATGAAAACGGAGAGCCTGTGGAATTAAAATGCACATACTTCCCCGAGAGCAAGAGCGGCCAGGACTCAAGCGGCCTAAAGCCTAGCGGCGTTATACATTTTGTGGACGCTAGCCAAAACTATCCTTGCAAGCTGATAGATTATGATTACTTATTGACCGACGACGACTCAAAGAAAGACTTTATGGAAAGGTTTAATCCCAATTCCAAGACGGAATTCCCCAACGCTTTGGCGGAAATATCCTTAAAAAACGCCAAAGCGGGCGAGCCTTATCAGTTTATGCGAAACGCATACTATTGCTGGGATACAAAAACCAACGCGTTTATTCAAATAGTCGGGCTAAAAGACAGTTATAAAATAAAATAGGAGTAAGATGAAGTTATTAATAACGGGCGCGGATAATTTTGTAGCCAAAAGCTTTATACAAAAATATTCTAAGCGTCATAAAATAACCGAAATAGACAGCTCGACCGATATAACGAACATAAAAAATCTTATTTCGGTGTTTAAGAAAAAAAAGTTTGACGCAATTTTGCATTTTGCCGAAGTTTTTGGCGCGCCCGACCAAGTGGACAAGGAAATTGAGATTTTAAACATAGTAATGTTTAAAAATATTCAGTCCTTGGCTAAGGCATATAATGTTAAGAAAATAATAACCTTTTCTAACATTAGAGAGCTTAAGACTTCTGAGGGTTTACGCGCGTTCAAAGAGTCTGCTTTAGGCGAATATATGCCGTTAGATTCCTACGGACAAGCCAAGTTTAATATTACCAATATGGCCAAGATGGACAATTCGGTTTATGTTTTAAGAAGCTTTGAGGTATATGGCAAGGACGCGCCCGACAGCGTAATAACTTCGCTAATAACCCAAGCAATTGAAGGCAAAAATTTGAGCGTGGAAAAGGATATAATCTTATCCGCGGTTTACATAGACGATTATCTCAAAATAATCAACAACTTTTTAATGCGCGACTATCCGCCCGGAGATTATAATATAACCTCTGACGAACTGGTCAGCATCAACGACACGCTAAAAAAACTAAAACGACTAACACAAAATACAATTGCCGTTAATTTAGGCAAAGAGAGAATAGAATTTACCGCAAGCAACGACAAACTAAACGCAATAATGGGCGGTTTTAAGTTTACCACGTTTAGAAGCGCGTTAAATAAGACCTATAAAGCATACAAAGACGATGTGTAAAAAACGGAGATACATAATATGAAAAGACTAACTAGCGACGAATTAAGAAAATTATGGTTTGATTTCTTTAAGGAAAAGGGCCACGCGATCATAGGCTCGGCCTCTTTAATACCCGAAAACGACCCCACGGTTTTGTTTACCACGGCGGGCATGCATCCGCTAGTGCCTTATCTAATGGGCGAGCGTCACCCCGCGGGCAAGAGGCTTTGCAATGTTCAAAAATGCGTGCGCACAGGCGACATTGACGAAGTAGGCGACGCGTCGCACCTGACGTTTTTTGAGATGATGGGCAACTGGTCCTTGGGCGATTATTTCAAAAAAGAAATGATCGCTTGGAGCTATGAATTCTTGACCTCGCCCAAATATCTGGGAATAGACAAAGACAAGCTAGCGGTAACCGTGTTCGCGGGCGACCAGGACGCGCCCCGCGACGAAGAGTCCGCTAAAATCTGGGCAAGCTTAGGAATAGACGAAAAAAACATCTTTTATCTGCCCAAAGAAAACAACTGGTGGGGACCTGCCGGCAAGACAGGCCCTTGCGGACCTGACACCGAGATGTTCGTAGATACGGGCAAGCCCAAATGTTCGCCCGAATGTTCTCCTGCCTGCAACTGCGGCAAATACGTGGAAATTTGGAACGACGTCTTTATGCAATACTATAAAGACGAAGCGGGCAACTATAAACCCCTTGAGCAAAAGAACGTTGACACGGGCATGGGACTAGAGCGCACAATTTGTTTCTTGCAGGGCAAAGAATCGGTATATGAAACCGACTTGTTCGTGAACATTATAAAAAAGATAGAAGAGCTGAGCGGCAAGTCATACCAAGACGAAGACAAAAAAGCGTTTAGGATCATCGCCGACCATATAAGGACATCGGTGTTTATCTTGGGCGATCAGCGCGGCGTCACTCCGTCCAATATTGACCAAGGTTATGTATTAAGAAGGCTTATAAGGCGCGCCATCCGCTACGCAAGAATGATTGATTTAGAACCTGTTGGATTAATAAGCGTAGCCGAGACCATCATCAATCAATATAAGGAAAATTACAATGAATTAGAGCAAAACGCCGAAAAAGTAAAGAAAGAATTAGAGCTAGAAATAGGCCGTTTTGAAAGAACGCTAAAATCAGGCTTAAAAGAATTTGAAAGAGCTATTAGGTCAATAGAAGGCAAGATAATAGACGGCAAGACCGCTTTTAGACTATACGACACATACGGCTTTCCTTTGGAAATGACTCAAGAGCTTGCCACCGAGCAAGGCTTGCAAGTAGATGTCAATGGTTTTGAGGAAGCGTTTGCAGAGCATCAAGCCAAGTCGCACAGCGGCGCCGAGCAAAGATTCAAGGGCGGACTTGCGGACGCGAGCGAGCAAACCACCAAGCTTCACACCGCTACTCATTTATTGCAGGCTGCGTTAAGAAGAATTTTAGGCGACGAAGTCTATCAGCGCGGCAGCAACATAACCGCCGAAAGACTAAGATTTGACTTCTCCTTTGGGCGAAAGGTAGAGCCCCATGAGCTTGCCGAAGTCGAAAAATTAGTAAATCAAGTTATCGAACAGGATTTACCCGTAACCGTGGAAGAAATGACGGTAGAAGAGGCCAAGCAAAAAGGCGCTCTGGGCGTGTTTGAATCCAGATACGGCGAAAAAGTAAAGGTCTATACTATAGGCGACTTCTCTAAAGAAATTTGCGGCGGCCCTCACGTTACGCATACGGGCGAGCTTGGCAAGTTTAAAATCGTAAAAGAAGAAAGTTCTTCGGCCGGAGTAAGACGCATAAAAGCCGTATTAGTTCAAGAATAATGTTCTCCAAAATGAATAATTAGGCGGCAAAAAAAGCCGCCTTTTTTGTATTTCAAGAATAGACATAATAGTATTTTTTTTGCCTTATTTCGTATATATTTTTTGATAAGTTAGTATATATAAAGTGTAAGATTGCGCATATTATAGGGTTTTAGGGGACAAAAATGGGATACGCTAAAAAAATTCTAATCTTAAACGAAGTAACCAAAGGCTTTGGGATAGGCGATGTAAAGGGCGTGGCCACGATAGAAAAAATCGGCGACCGCGCAAAATGCGCCATTGAAATTTTCAACCTTAAAGATATCTCAAAAGGCATTTTTGCTTTTGGAGTGGCTTCGGATTCCAGTCCCGTTTATACCCAAAGACTAGGCGCCAAGGGCAAGATAAGCGCGTCCATGCCTCTTGGCGAAATAAACCTAAACGGCAATCTGTATTGCGTGCTGTGTTACATAAGCGACGAAAATATAATTCCTATAGCCTGGGGCGCAAATAACGCCAAAAAGCTATGGGAAACCAACATATTGGACGGGTTTAAACATATTATCCGTCCCGCTATGTTCGCGGGCGCGGTGGAAAAAGTTGAAAAGGATTTTGTCGCCAAGCCCAAACCGCAAGAACATTCTTTTTCAAGTATCCCAAAGAATACATCCCAACCTAATACTCCGCCCTATCAATCTTATCAATCCAGGCCCGTATTTAAAGACAACTTTTTTGACAAGCCTTTAAGCGTGCCCAAAATAACGGTAGCCAAGGTGTCCAAGGTAATAGACGAGGCAGAAAGGGAGTATAACGATTCTTCGATAGCGCAAAACTCTTACTATCCCCAAGATATAAAACCCCGCGACATATTGCAAGAAAGCGCGGCGGCGGCCCAGGCCGTGCAAGATGCCATGTCCAGACCGGGCTTTTATAAGGCTTTTGAGCAAACGCCTCAAGAATTGGTGGACGGCTACGACGAGCAAACCTACATAAAAAATAACTTTAGCTCAAAGAGCTTTTATCAAAAATCCGAGCCTCAACAAGAAATGCCGCGACATGAGCGCCCGGATGATTTGTTTAACGTTTATTATTATCAGGAAGAAGAACAAGAAAGCGAGCCGACCTATATAAAATCGTGGGGCGGTTATAATAATATAAAGACCAGCCATAAGGAGCAAAAAATAGAAAAAGATCAAGTTCAAGAATCTAACGGCCAGCCCAAGTATTATCTTAGCGTAAAAGACCAATTGGAAAAATTATTTGAAAACAATCCGCCCGAAGAAAAGCTCAACAGTTTAATGCCCGACACCTACTGGGTGCGGGTAGAAATCGGCCCTAATCAATACTATGTGGTAGGACTTATCGGCGAAGGCCCGGATTATATAGGTTACGGCGTGCCCGGAGCGTATTCTGTTAATCCGCCCAAAGAGCTGCAGGGTTATTGTAAATGGCTAGCTCTAGACAAAAACAACCCCAAAGGCGAAGGCTATTGGATGATGTATCAGGACGCCGAGAGCGGTCAAAGCATAAATCTTGATTTGGTCTAAGATTCTAGGCTTCTATTATTTATTATATCTTTTTCTGAATTTTCCCCAAAAAGCAATTTTTATTTTAGCGACAAGGGAATTAAATTGAACCTATTGTGACATAAATATCATTGATATGTAATATTTTTTATGTTAAAATAACGATAAATTTATAGCTTTGATTACTAATGGAGGAAAAATTTGAAATCAAGCACAAAAGGGGTTATTTTTACCGCTTTATTAGTGTTGAGCTTTTTGGTAATTGCGGGTATTTTTTTATTCAGCAATAAACCCGACACTATAAAATATAACGAAGCCCTGGAACTTATAACTGAAAAAGAAATTAAATACGTATTTGTAGAAGGCTATCAAGCCAAAGCCAAAAAATCGCAAAGCGGTTCGGGCTTTGATTATGAGTTCAACATTCCCTCAAGAACGGAGTTTTCCGACGATCTAATTAGAGAATTTAACGCAAAATACGGCACAGATGACGAGCAAATAACGTCGCTGGTTCAGATTTCAGAAAAATTCGGTCTGGCCGTGGAATTTAATAACCCCAACGCGGGCACTATTTGGCAGTATCTGCCCTATCTTTTGGGCGTTATTATGCTGGTAGTGCTGGCTTTCTTTGTATATCGCACATTAAACCAGAATAACAAGCAGGCAATCAGCTTTTCTAAGTCCAAAGCCCGTCTAAATCAAAACATGAAAGTAAGATTTAGCGACGTAGCGGGCGCGGAAGAAGAAAAGACGGAGCTTGCCGAAATAGTTGAGTTTTTAAAGAATCCCAAAAAATTCGAGCAGCTCGGCGCAAGAATCCCCAAGGGCGTATTGTTAGTAGGCCCTCCCGGAACGGGTAAAACGCTGTTTGCCAAGGCGGTAGCGGGCGAGGCGAACGTGCCTTTCTTCTCCATAAGCGGTTCGGATTTCGTGGAAATGTTCGTAGGCGTGGGCGCTTCCCGCGTTAGAGATTTGTTTGAAGACGCCAAGAAAAATATGCCTTGCATAGTGTTTATAGACGAAATAGACGCTGTCGGCCGTCAAAGAGGCACAGGTTTAGGCGGCGGCCACGACGAAAGGGAGCAAACTCTCAACCAGTTGCTTGTTCAAATGGACGGCTTTGAGAGCAACAGCGGCATCATAGTTATGGCCGCTACCAACAGAGCGGATATCCTAGACCCCGCGCTGTTAAGACCGGGCAGATTTGACAGACAGATTTATATAAATATTCCCGACGTTAGAGGCAGAGAGGAAATTTTTAAAGTTCACGCCAGAAACAAACCTCTAGCGCCCGACGTAGATTTTAAGATATTGGCCAGAATAACCAGCGGTTTTTCGGGCGCAGATATAGAAAACCTTCTCAACGAGGCTGCTATTTTGGCGGCAAGAGCGGGCAGAAAGGTAATTACCATGCTGGATATTAACGAAGGCATTAATAAGGTAATTATGGGACCTCAAAAGAAAAGCCGCGTAATTACCGAAGTTGATAAGCGCATTACCGCTTATCACGAAGCAGGCCACGCTATAGTAGCCAAAGTCTTGCCTCACTGCGACCCCGTGCACGAAGTTTCCATTATACCGCGCGGCAGAGCGGCGGGCTATACGATGACTCGTCCCGAATCGGATGACGCCCATACCACGTTTAACAAACTTAACGACGAAATAGCTATGATGATGGGCGGAAGAGCCGCCGAAGAGCTTGTCATAAAGGATATTTCTACCGGCGCGGTAGGCGACTTGCAAATGGCCACCGATAGAGCGCGCAAGATGGTTATGGAATGGGGCATGAGCTCTGAGCTTGGTCCGATTTACCTGGGCTCTACGCACGAAATCTTCTTAGGCAGGGATTACCAATCCGTCCATAACTACAGCGAAAAGGTAGCTTCGTTGATTGACGCCGAAGTCAAGAAGATTTTGGATAAAGCTTACCAGACCGCTCTAAATATTTTAAGCGAGCACAGAGACGTTATGGACAAAATGGTCCGACTTTTGATAGATAAAGAAACAATTTACGCCGAAGAGGTTGACGCTCTAATGGCGGGCAAGCCTTTGGAAGAAATCGAAAGAGAACTGGAAGAGAGGCTGCAGCTTAGGGCAAAACAAGTAAACGAAGCGGTCTCCAACAGCCAAAATTAAAATCAACGCGCGGTTAAACAAACCGCGCTAAATTTTATTTTGCCGTTTTAACAATTGACTAAAGGCCCTAAAATCATATATACTAAATCGGTAGGAAAAAACGCAAGGTATATTATTATGGCAAAAGTAAAAAGCAAAGCGAAGTTAATAGTTAATATAATTTTGATTTCTTTGGTCGCGGTTATCGCAATTTTCGCGATAGCAACAGCCTTTATAAAAACCAATCCCGCGCCCAAATTGGACAAGCCTTACGCTCTCCAAATTATAAGCCAAGGCTCGCTTATCTCTCCGACCAATAGGCTTGATTTAAGCCAAGACAACACATATAAAGAAGATTTAGAAAAATTTTATGCGGCATATAAGGAAGCTACTGATTTTTCGGCGCTAAGAGGAATCATGGAATATCAATGGTTCAAAAAAGCGCATATAACCACATATAAGGACGAGGATGGCAACAAACAATTTAAGACCTTGGATAAAGACGATATTTCCGCAATCAGCGTAGCTCCTTCTACCGTTAACAACGGTTCAAAATACTTGGTCGCTTTAAAATATGTCGATGTCAAAACTTTAAAGATAGACGGCAAAGATATTGCTTACGATACCGTATTCTTCGTAGTTAGATACACCGAGGGCGAAATCGCTTCTTTTAAGATGTATTTCGTCGAGTATGATAAATTGATAAACGAGGATTTTTACGAAGCATATGAAATCACTGCGTATGGGCAGCTGACCAAACTCTATGTCTTGGTTGAGGACATTCTGGAGAAATAAAACAGACTTGACAACCCGCTAAAAACAAAGCGGGTTTTTTTAAATTAAAGTAATACAGTTGAGAAAAACGATTATTTTTGATAAAATAAAATCGCTTTAAAAAGTAGGCAAAAAATGGAAAGACAGACTGTTGTAATATTAGATTTAGGCGGCCCCAATAACCAATTAATCGCAAGGCGCGTTAGAGAATGCAATGTTTATTGCGAACTGTTAACTTACACCTCAAGTATTGAAGAAATCAAAAAATACAATCCCGTAGGCATTATAATAGCAGGCAGCATAGACAATCACAGCAGGATTGGGCAGTTTAAGCTAGATAGCAAAATTTTTGAACTGGGAGTCCCCGTTTTGGGCATTGGCTTAGGACAAGCTTTGATTGCCCAAAGTTTAGGCGGCAAAACATCCTGCGCCCAAGACGAATATAAAGTTTCGCAAATTACAGTTGATACTAACCATCCCTTATTTGAGGGCGTAAAAAAAGAATTTAGAGGCTGGATTAACCGATCCGTTTTAGTCGATAATTTACCTAAAGGTTTTACTGGCGCGGATTCTTTTAATACCGCGATATTAAACGACAAATTAAAAATTTACGGCCTGTTGTTCCACCCCGAAAACCCCAATACCGAAGACGGCTTGAATATTCTAAAGAACTTCTTATATACCATTTGCCAGGCGCGCGCGGACTGGACTATGAAAAACTACGCGCAAAACTATATTGATATTTTAAGAGAGCAAATAGGCGATCAAAAAGTTCTTTGCGCTTTAAGCGGCGGAGTGGACAGTTCCGTATGCGCGATGCTGGTTCAAAGAGCGATTGGCAATAACCTGGTTTGTATTTTGGTCGATCATGGCTTGATGAGAAAAAACGAGGCCGACGAAGTCGAAAGATTTTTTAAGACCCAGCAGGGCATTAATTTAATTAGAATAAACGCTCAAGACAGATTTTTAAATAGATTAAAAGGCGTCATTGATCCTGAGCAAAAACGCAAAGTAATAGGCGAAGAGTTTATAAGGGTCTTCGAAGAGGAAGCCCAAAAGATAGGAAAAATAGATTATCTAGTCCAGGGCACTATTTATCCCGACATCATAGAGAGCGCGGGCGTAAAAAGCCACCACAACGTAGGCGGCCTGCCTAAAAATATCAATTTTAAGGGCATAATAGAGCCTGTAAGAAGCCTGTTTAAAGACGAAGTCCGTCAACTAGGGTTAGAGCTGGGCATGCCCGAAAACCTCGTGTATAGGCAGCCTTTCCCCGGTCCGGGCTTAGGCGTCAGAGTAATAGGCGAGATCACCAAAGAAAAATTGGATATTTTAAGAGAAGCCGACGCTATCTTTAGAGAAGAAATCGCGGCGGCGGGACTTGACAGAAGCATAAACCAATATTTTGCCATATTGACCGACATGCGCTCGGTAGGAGTAAGAAACGAAGAGCGCACATACGATTATGTTTTAGCGCTTAGAGCGGTAAACACCACGGACTTTATGACAGCCAAATGGGCTCAAATACCCCATTCCGTGCTTGACCGCGCAAGTTCTAGAATAGTCAGCGAGGTTAAATCGATTAGCCGCATAGTGTATGATATAACCAGCAAACCACCCGCTACTATAGAGTGGGAGTAATATAGATTAGAAAAAGGTAAATATGGTTTTAGACAAAGTCAAAGAAGAGTGCGGAGTTTTTGGTTTTTATGATAACGACGGCTTTGACGTGGCTAGAATGACTTATTACGGACTTTACGCCCTGCAGCATCGCGGGCAAGAAAGCTGCGGAATAGCCGTAAACGACGACGGCGTTATAACCGTCCACAAGGGCATCGGTTTGGTCAACGAAGTCTTTGACTCGGAGAACATCCAAGAACTAAAAGGCAAAATGGCCGTCGGACACGTGCTTTATTCGACTTCCAAATTCCAAAGGGAAGACTGTCAACCGCTGGTCAGCCGTTACATAAAGGGAAGTTTAACGATTGCTCTCAACGGCAACTTGACCAACGCGCACGAATTAAGGGCTAAGCTAGAACAAGAAGGCGCGATCTTTCAATCTTCTTCCAATGCCGAAGTGATAATGCACTTGGCGGCGCGAGCCAGGACAAAGACGCATTCGATTGAAGAAGCGATGTTAAAGGTCTTGCCGCAATTGGAAGGCGCGTTTTCTTTGATAATAATGAGCCCGCGAAAACTAATAGCTATACGAGATCCCAAAGGCTTTAGACCGTTATGTCTTGGCAAGATAAAAAATTCTTACATAATAGCAAGCGAAACGGCCGCCTTGGATGTCATAAGGGCTGAATTTTTAAGAGATATTGAAGCGGGCGAAATGGTTATAATAAACCAGGAAGGCCTAAACAGCATAAAATACGCCAGCGAACAGCCTTCGCATTGCGTATTTGAGTATATTTACTTTGCCCGCCCCGACAGCGTAATAGACGGCGTGAGCGTCTATCAAGCCAGGGTTCAGACGGGAAAGTTATTGGCCAAGGCGCATCCGGTTGAAGCGGATATAGTTGTAGGCGTGCCTGATTCGGGCTTGAGTTTTGCGGTTGGATACGCCCAGGAAAGCGGAATTCCTTACGGCGAAGGCCTTATAAAAAACCGCTATACAGGCAGGACGTTTATTAAGCCCACTCAGGACGAAAGAGAGATGAGCGTCAGCATAAAACTCAATGTCCTAAAAAACAACATTAAGGGCAAGCGGGTTATATTGATAGACGACTCTATCGTGCGCGGCACTACCTGCGCCAACCTTATAAAGCTGTTTAGAAACGCGGGCGCGACCGAGATACATATGAGGGTAGCCTCCCCGCCGTTTTTATGGCCTTGCTACTTTGGAACGGATATCCCGTCTAGAAAAGAGCTGATAGCCGTAAAATACACGCTGGAAGAAATTCGCCAAAAAATCGGCGCGGACTCTTTGGGATATCTGCCGCTTGAGGATATAAAAAATATAGGCTTAAAACAAGACCAAGGCTATTGCGACGCTTGTTTTTCGGGCAAATATTCCATAAAAAAACTGCCTAAAAACGTTCCCACACCTTCCAAGACTCAGGAGGAAATTATATATGATAACCGCAGAAGAATTATTAAAGATTTCAAAATTATCAAGGCTTACTCTTAGCGACGAAGATGTCCAAGAGTATTTGGAGGATTTTAACTCAATTTTAAGCACCATTGAGACGCTGAACGAGGTGGATACCGAAGGCGTTGAACCCACTTATAGCATGATGGTAAACTTTGAGGATTTGAGAGAAGATATCGACAAGCCCTCTACGGATAGAGATAAAATATTGCAAAACGCTCCCGAAACTGAAGACGGGGCGTTTAGAGTGCCTACTGTTGTGGAGTAATGAGTATGTATACCAAAACGCTGAATGAAATAATTAAGTTACTTGAAGAAAAACAAGTCTCGACAGTCGAGGTTGTAAAAAGCTGTCTTGACAATATAGAAAAAAACAAGCACCTTAACGCGCTCAACTATTTGTGCGCAGAAGACGCGCTAAAAAAAGCGGAAGAGATAGACGCAAGACGCGCCCGCGGCGAAAAGATAGGAAAATTAGCCGGCGCGCCCATCTTAATTAAGGATAATATTTGCACCGAAGGCATACCCACCACCTGCTCGTCCAAAATGCTTCATAACTTTATACCGCCTTATAACGCTACGGTAGTAGAGAAGCTATTGGCGGAGGACGCTATAATTATAGGCAAGACTAATATGGATGAGTTTGCTATGGGTTCGGGCAACCTAAGCTCATATACGGGCATTGTCCGCAACCCGCATAACACCGACTATGTTCCGGGCGGCTCCAGCGGCGGAAGCGCCGCGGCAATGGCGGCGCACCTGGCTTACGCGGCGCTTGGAACGGATACGGGCGGCTCTATCAGAGAGCCTGCAAGCTATTGCGGCGTTGTAGGCGTAAAACCCACCTACGGCGCGGTTTCCCGCCACGGCGTTATAGCGCTCTCTAGCAGCTATGACCAAGTCGGCCCTATTACTAAGGATGTTCAAGACGCCGCGCTCATGATGCAGATAATAAGCGGACACGACGAACAGGACAATATTACGTATCATTGGGATTGCTCTAATTTAGCGGCGCTGGATAAAGATTTTAGCTTCAAGGGCAAAAAAGTCGGCGTTCCTAAAGAATTTATGGAAATGATAAAAGACGCCGACGTAAAAGCAGTAATGCAAAACACGCTAGATAAATTAAGCTCTGAAGGCGCCGAAATAGTAGAGCTTTCCATGAAAACGCTGACTTATGCCATACCCGTATATTATGTGTTCGGATACGCCGAAGCGGCCTCCAACCTGGCCAGATTTGACGGCATAAGATACGGCTACCGCACCGAAAAGTTTGATGACTTGATGGATATATACTTTAAGAGCCGCACAGAAGGCCTTGGCAGAGATGTCAAGTTGAGAATTTTAATCGGAAACTATGTCACGGCCAAGGGCAATTTCAACGCCTACTTTAGAAAGGCGCAAAAAGTTCAAACCCTTATCAAAAAAGACTTTGAGCGCGCCTTTGAAAAGTGCGATATAATTTTAACGCCTACTACTCCCGCGCCCGCGTTTAAGATAGACGCCGATCAAGAAGACGTTGAGATCAAGTACACGTCGGACGCGTTCGTAGTTCCCGTCAATATAGCGGGCAACGCGGCTATAAGCGTTCCCGGGGGCTTTAGCTCCAAAGGATTGCCTATAGGGCTACAATTTATCGCTCCTTATTATAGCGAAAAATTCATGTTTGACGCAGCTTACGCTTTTGAGAGGATAAGAGAATGAGTTACCAAGCAGTTATAGGATTAGAAGTCCACACCGAGCTTAAGACCAATTCCAAAATATTTTGTTCTTGCAAGAACCAGTTTAACCATACTCCTAACGTCAACTGCTGTCCCGTTTGCGTGGGTTTACCCGGAGCGCTGCCCTCTTTGAACAAGACGGCGGTAGAATACGCTATAAAAGCGGGCTTAGCGCTAAACAGCGAGATAATAGAAATCGCGCGCTGGGAAAGAAAGCATTATTTCTACCCCGATTTGCCTAAGGCATATCAGATTACCCAGGCGGAATCGCCTCTTTGCTTGGGCGGTTATTTGGAAATACAAACCGCAGACGGCCCTAAAAAAATCCGAATCAACCATATACACTTAGAAGAAGACGCGGGCAAACTGGTGCATTCGGGAGCCGGCGGCAGCTTGGTTGACTATAACAGGGGCGGCATACCTTTGATAGAAATAGTAACCGAGCCTGATTTGTCCAGCGCGGACGAGGCAATAGCGTTTTTGGAAAATCTAAGAGCGCTGATAAAATATATAGGCATTTCGGACTGCAGAATGGAGCAGGGTTCTTTGCGCTGCGACGTAAACATTTCGCTGCACAGGCCCGGCGAGCCTTTCGGAACCAGGGTAGAGATGAAAAACCTGGCTTCCTTTAAGGCGGTTCATAAGGCTATCACTTATGAGATTAGCCGTCAGACCGAAGTTTTGAATTCGGGCGGCAAAGTCATCCAGGAGACGCGCCGCTGGGACGACCAAAAGGGACGCTCGTTTACAATGCGCACCAAAGAGGACGCGCAAGACTATAGATATTTCCCTGACGCGGACTTGCCTCAAGTCAAGATAAGCCGCGAGTTTGTGCAAAGAGTAAAAGAATCTTTGCCCTTGCTTCCCAAAGCGCGCGCGCAAAAGTATATAGACGAATATAAACTTCCCGAATATGACGCTCAGATTTTGACTTCGGAAAGGGCGATAGCAGATTTCTTCGACGAATGCGTCGCCTCTTACGACAATCCCAAGATGATATCCAACTGGATAATGACCGAAGTCATGAGAAAGCTAAAAGAGAGCGAAAGCGAAGATATCGTCTTGCCTATTAAACCTCAACACTTTACCAAAACGCTCAAACTATACGCGGAAAACGTAATCAACCAGCCCGCCGCAAGAACGCTGTTTGAGTATATGTGGGATAAGGACAGCGAAACCGCGCCGGAAGAGCTTATTCAAAAGCTCAATTTGGCTCAAATCAGCGACGAGGGCGAGCTAGAGAATATCATAAAGGATATTATAGACAAAAACCCCGCCGCCGCTAACGATGTCAAGAGCGGCAATAAGAAGGCTATCGCTTTCTTTGTCGGTCAGGTTATGAAAGCCACAAAGGGCAAGGCTAACCCTAAGACCGTCAATGACATTCTCGAAAGATTGTTGCAATAATAGATTTTTTATTAAGTCCAAGGCCTACCCTTTAGGCTTTGGACTTATTTTATACTTTTAAGGGCTAAGCGATTAAACTCATTAGTTTAAAAAATATATACGGCGGTTTGAGTTATGGATAAAAAAACGGCTTTAAAGTATCTTAACAAAAATCGTTTGCTTAACATCGACATGATAGACAGCTTGGAAAGCGACGAGGCGGCGGTCATTTACGCTTCGGATAACGGAGTAATGATTTACATATATGCAGGCGACTCATACGCGATAAGCGCCGACAGCGATGTAGAAAAAATTTTGGTTTGCGCAAAGCCCGACGCCGACGCGTTTTTGGCGCACCAGGATTTTTATTTGCCCTTGCTAAAGCGTCAGTTTGGCTTAAATCACGAAATGCGCTGTTTTCCTGCGGTTTATACCAAGCCCAATCCGCCCGAATATAAAATAGACTATGAGATAAAGCAGCTTACGCCGGATCATCTTGAAACTGTGCTTGCCACATATTCGCATATTAATAATAGAGAATACATTGAAAGACGCATTAAGGATAATTATATGTACGGCGCGTTTTTGGACGGCGAGCTTATGGGTTATATCGGCATTCACGACGAAGGCGCTATGGGAATGCTTGAAGTCTTGCCTCAATACAGGCGCAAGGGTATAGGTTACGCCCTGGAGGCCTTTTTGATAGAGGATTTGCTCAAAAAAGGCCGAGCCCCTTACGCGCATATATTGGAAGATAACATAGCCTCGCTATCGCTTCAAAGAAAGCTAGGCATGGATATTTTAGAAGACAAGGTAACATGGGTTTTTAAATAATTTCCAATAATAACAAACAGCTAAATATTGCTTTTTTCTATATATTAGTATAAAATATTGAGGCGATAATTTTTTTGGAGAGATGTCTGAGCGGTTGAAAGAGCACGACTCGAAATCGTGTGACGACCCAAAAGGTTGTCCGTGGGTTCAAATCCCACTCTCTCCGCCAAAACGGCAGCGCGTTTAGTCTGCCGTTTTTTTATTAAGATTTTTCAGTTTTGTTTCGGATATATTTCTTTAAACTCGATTATATCGCCTTATTCTTGACAATATATAATTCAACGCATTTTTTATATATTTTTTAACCATAATATAAAAGTATAATTATATTATTTTTTATGAAAATATGAAAAAACGTTTTTATTTTAAAGCAAATCTGATATAATTTTGGCATTATGGCTAAGCAAAAGAAGTTTAAGCAAAAAAAGAAAATTATGGTTTAGAGGTTTTAAAAATCTCTTAAAAATTCGCTACAAAAAACCTAAATTTATTTATTTAGGCGAAAAACCCGCCAACAGCTCGATAATTTTGAGCAACCACGAGGGCACGGACGCTCCCATGAGTTTGGAAATCTACGCCGATTTTCCCATTCGCATGTGGGGCACGGGGGAAATGAATTCAGGCTTAATTAAATTATACAAATACCAAACCAGAGTTTATTACCACGAAAAAAAGCACTGGAACTTATTTGCCGCCCGGGTTTTCTGCCTGCTAGCCAGCCCTTTAACCAACCTTTTTTACAAAGGGCTTAACCTAATCTCTACATACCAAGATGCGCGCTTTAAGAACACGATAGAAGAAAGCGTAGCGGCAATCAAGAACGGCGAAAACATCGTAATCTTTCCCGAAAAATCGATAGGAGGTTATTTTGCCGAACTAAAAGGCTTTTATGCGGGATTTGTCCTTTTGGCAAAAAAATGCTTAAGCGAAGGCATCGACGTTCCTGTTTATGTCTGCTACTACAAAAAGAAAGAGCGCAAATACATCTTTGACGAACCGATTATGTTTAGCGAGCTGCAAGCCAAATTTGATTCGCGAGACCAAATCGCCGAATATTTGGTCGAAAGATGCAACAATCTCGGCAAAATGAATATCTAAACAAAACGCCGCTTCAATAAGCGGCGTAATTTTTATTCTTCAAAGTTGATTTGGCCTTCTTTTATAAATGCTTTGTTTAACTTTCTATCTAAGACGCTGTCAATTTTGCCCGAATCGCTTTTTTCATAGGTGCATATTAG